>JAICGY010000111.1 GCA_025922915.1 Candidatus Methylomirabilota bacterium
CCAGCGGACGATGTGCAGCTTCGTCCCCTGCGCGTGGGCCGGGGTCCGGCGGGCGGCCAGGATGCCCTCGATGCCGCCGGTGGCGACGGCGGCCGCCGTCCCGGAGACCTTGAGGAAGTACCGCCGATTCATCGCGTTCTCGCTCATGCGTGGTCCTCCTTGACCGCTCACGGGGAGTGCTGGCTAAACCGCGGAGAAAAGTGACGAATTGATATCATCACCGGTCGCGGGTGTCAAACCCCGCCGGGGCCGGCGGACGGAGCCCGCGCGTCAGTGCGGGACGGCGATGGCCTCCATCGCGCCGGGCGCTGCGCGCGGGGCCCGGAACGTCAGGGCGAGGGCCACGGCGAGGGCGCCGATCAGGAAGGAGCCGCCGAAGAGCCAGGCGTACGAGCCGAGGTGGTCGTAGATCCAGCCCCCGGCGTAGGAGCCGAGGCCCATCCCGAGCGTCGAGACGAGGAAGACGCCGCCGTAGGCGGCGCCCATCACGCGCTCGCCGAAGTACTCGCGCGTGACCAGGGCGTAGAGCGGCATGACGCCCCCGTAGGCGACGCCGAAGAGCAGCGCCAGACCGTAGAAGCCGGCGGCGTCGCGCGCGAAGAGGTACAGCACGATCATGGCCGCCTGCAGCGCGAGGCCGCCCACGAGCGTCGGCTTGGCGCCGAGCCGGTCGGCGAACAGACCGCCGCCCACGCGGCCCGCGATCGAGGCGAGCCCCGAGACGCCGAGGGCGCCGGCCGCGGTCATCGCCGCCAGCCCCTGGTCCGTCGCGTGGGTCACCATGTGGAAGATCGGCCCGGAGTGCGCGGCGCAGCAGGCGAAGTGCGTGACGGCGATGATCCAGAACTGCGGCGTCGCCACGACCTGCGCCGTGGAGTACCGGGGGCCGGGCGCCGCCGCCCCGCCCGGCCCGGCGTCGCCCACGTCGGCCGGCTGCTCCCGGATGACGAACGCGACCGGGATGACGACGAGCCACGCCAGATCGCCCAGCACCAGCAGCGCCACGCGCCAGTCCCAGGCGCTCGTGAGCGCTCGCGCCAGGGGCGCGATCCCCAGGATCCCGACGCCGATGCCGGCCGACACCAGGGCGACGGCCAGCCCCCGGCGCGCCGTGAACCACTTCGTGGCGGTCGAGGTCAGGGGCGCGTAGAAGGCGCCGACCGCGAACCCCACCATGACCCCGAAGGTGACGGTGAGCTGCCAGAGCGCCTGCGCCTGGCTCGACAGGACCAGGCCGAGCCCGAGCAGGAAGCCGCCGCTCGCCGCGACGGTGCGCGCGCCGACCCGATCGGACAGCCAGCCCCACGCGAAGGAGCCGAGCCCCATGCAGATCCAGTTCAGGAGCGCGACGGAGGAGATGGCGGCGCGGCTCCAGCCCATCGACTCCTCCATGGGCTTGAGGAAGACGCCGAGGGAGAAGAGCGCGCCCATCCCGATGCAGATGATGGTGGCCGCGGCCGCGACGACGACCCAGCCGTAGTAGATCCCCCGCGGTGGCATGTGCACCGCTCACGATAGCACGCGCTCAGAAGCCCCGGCGGGGCTCGCGGACGAGGGCGAGCACGCCGAGCGCGCCCAGCATCGAGAGCGCGAGGCCGAGCCACGGGCCGCGGTAGCTGCCGGCGGCCGTCACGAGCTGGCCGAAGACGAGCGGGCCCACCGTGACGCCCAGCGAGGACACCGCGAGCCCCAGCCCCACCGCCGTGCCGGCCGCGCGCGGTCCGGCCAGCTCGGCCATCCACGTGTGCTGGACGCCGTTCCAGCCGATGCCGACGACGCCGAAGACGAGCGCCAGCGCCGTCAGCCAGACGGGGCCGGCGCCGGCGCCCGTCCACGCCATCGCGACCGTGGCCAGCGTGGACCCCAGCCCGGCGAGGACGAGGGGAGCGCGGCGCTGGCCGGCGAAGAGCCGGTCGGAGAGCATCCCGAAGAGCACGCGGCCCGCCATGCCGCCGAGCTGCGCCAGCGCCAGGTACCGGCTGGCGACGAGGAGCGGCAGCCCCACCACGGTCTCGAGGTAGAGGACCAGGAAGGCCATCCAGACCGTCTGCATGGCGGCGAAGACCCCGGTGGCCACCGCCAGCAGCCAGAGGTCGCGGTTCAGCAGGACGTCGGCGGTGACCCCGCGCCGCCCCGGCGCCGCGGGCGCGGTCGCGGGCTCGGGGGGCGGATCGCGGTAGACCACGAGAGTGGCGAGGGCGCCGAGCCCGACGAGCGCCGCCGAGATGACCACGGCCGGCCGCCAGCCGAGCACGACGGCCAGCGCAGGGAGCAGGGCCGCGCCCACCACGCCCCCGAACGGCAGGCCGACCTGCTTGAGCCCTACCAGCGTCGCCCGCCGCCCCGGGGGCGCCCACGCCATCACGGCCTTCGTGGAGGTGGGATTGAGCATCCCGTACCCGAATCCGGCGGCGACCATCAGGACCACGAGCATCGCGTAGGACGTCGAGGCGCTGACGGCGAGCAGCCCGAGCGCGATCACCGCCTGGCCCAGCACGAGCACGCGCTTGACCCCCCAGCGATCGGCGAGCGTCCCGGCCGGCAGGGACATCAGCGCGGGGCCGATGTAGTAGGCGGGCAGGAAGGAGCCCGCCTGCGCCAGCGTGAGCCCGAGGTTCGCCTGCACGAGCGAGGCGATGGCGGGCAACCCCAGGGGGCCGACGTTGGCGACCGTTTGCGCGCCCAGGATGAGCGCGAGGATGCGGGCACGGGGGCTCACCCGCCGTCCATCAGGCGGGCCTCCGCCGCCCGGAGGTCCTCCTCCGTATCCACGCCGACGGTCGGCTCGGTCGTCTCGCGTGCGACGATCGGCACGCCGTGCTCGAGGAAGCGCAGCTGCTCCAGGCTCTCCGCACGCTCCAGGGGACCGGGCTCGAGCGCGTGGAACAGGTCGAGCGCCGCCCGGCGGTAGCCGTACAGGCCGATGTGCTTGTAGACGGTCCGGCCCGCCCCGTCGCGGTCGTAGGGCAGGGGAAACCGCGAGAAGTAGAGCGCCCGGTCGTCGGCGCCGCAGACGACCTTCACGGCGTTGGGGTTGGGCACCTCCTGCGCGGTGGCGCGAATGCGCAGGGTGGTGACCTGGGTGTCGGGCGCGTCGAGGAAGGGCTGCACCAGCCGCGCGACGTGCCCCGGGGTGATCAGGGGCTCGTCGCCCTGGATGTTGACGTACACGTCGGCGTCGCGACCCTGGGCGACCTCCCAGACCCGGTCGGTGCCCGATCGGTGCTGGGCCGCCGTCAGGACGGCGGGGATGCCGAACCACCGGCAGGCGGCGATCACTTCGTCGCTGTCGGTGGCGACGAGGACGTCGGTCAGGTGAGGCGCGCGGCGGGTGCGCTCGTAGACCCACGCCACCATCGGCCGGCCCGCCAGCTCTCGCAGCACCTTGCGGGGCAGGCGGGTGGAGGCGAGCCGCGCCGGGATGACGGCGAGGACGGTCAGGGCCATGCGGGTGTCGGGCGGCGGCCCGTCACGGGAAGGCGCGCAGCGTTCGCAGCAGCGCCGTCGGCGGGTCGACGCCGGCCGGCACGAAGGGCAGGATCACCGGCTCGGTCACGCCGGCGCGGGCGAACTCCGCGACGCGGGCGCGGCACGCGGCCTCGTCCCCCACGACCCCGAGCCCGTCGAGCAGCCGCGGCGAGACCCGGCGCACCGCGCCCGCCCGGTCCCCGGCGGCCCAGGCGGCCGTGATCGCATCGACCTCGTCGGCGAACCCGGCGCCGCGGAAGAACGCGGCGTAGACGTCGACGATCGCGTAGCCGGTGATGTCGCGGGCGAGCGTCTCGCGGGCGGGGGCCGGGTCGTCGGTGACGCAGGTACGGATGAACGCGCCGATCTCGAACCCGTCCAGCGAGCGGCCCGCCCGGCGCGCGCCGGCCTCCACGTGCCCGATGGACGCCCCGACCGCCTCCGGCGCGATCCAGTTCAGCAGCACGCCGTCCGCGACCTCGCCGGCGAGCTCGAGCATCTCCGGCCCGAGCGCGGCCAGCACGACCCGGACCGGGGCCTCCGGGGGCGGGCTGGTCATCCGGAAGTTGCGCACGCGATAGTGCTTGCCGTCGTGGGTCACGCGTTCGCCGGCCGCCACGCGCCGGACGATCTCCACGGCCTCCCGGATCTGGCCGATGGCGCCGGAGAACGGCAGCCCGTGCCACTGCTCGACGATCGTCCGGCTCGACAGCCCGAGGCCGAGCGCGAAGCGGCCCGGGGCCAGGTGATTCAGGGAGGCGGTGGTGAGGCCGAGGACGACCGGCGTGCGGGTCTGCACGGGCACGACCCCCGTGGCCACCCGCACGCGCTCCGTGTGGGTGACGATCGTGGCCGCGAGCGTGAGGGCGTCGTAGCCCGACGTCTCGCCCAGCCAGGCCGTGGCGTAGCCCCGCGCCTCCGCCTCCCGCGCGGCCGCGATCAGCTCGGCCGCCGGCCGCGCGGCGAAGCCGGACAGCACGATCCCGAGGCTCACCGGCGCTCCCGGCGGCGTCAGTCGCCGGTCCGCACGGCATTCCGGGCAGCGGCGGCGGCGGAGACCAGGAAGCGCTGGTCGTTCAGCATGCCGACGAGCATCCAGCCCTCCCGGATCCGGCGGTTGACGGTGTCCGGGGTCGCGCAGTGGATGCCGGCCACGACGCGGTGGCGCCGGCAGGCGGCCAGGAGCATCACCATGGCCTCCTGGAACTCGGGGTGCGCCGGCTCGAGGGAGGGGGCCAGCCCGAGCGAGGCACAGAAGTCGTTCGGGCCGACGTAGCAGGCATCCACGCCGGGCACGGACAGGATCGCGTCGATGTTCTTGATCGCCTCGTGGTGCTCGATCTGGACGATGACGAGGATCTCGTCGTTGGCGCGCTGGAAGTACGTGGGCGCGTCCGTCATGAACGAGAGCGAGAACCGCCCGGCGCCCAGGCTGCGCACGCCCCGCGGCGGATACTTGCAGGCGCGCACGAGCAGCTCCGCCTCCTCGCGCGTGCGCACGTTCGGCGCGAGCACGCCCCAGGCCCCCGCGTCGAGCACGCGCTTGACGTTCTCCTCGGCCAGCGCGTGCACGCGCACGAGCGGCGCGCACGGATAGCGCGTGATGGTGGCGAACATGGTGGCCATGGTGGCCAGGTCGATGGGCCCGTGCTCGGTGTCGACGAGCAGCCAGTCGAAGCCGACGGCCGCCATCATCTCGGCCACGAGGGGGTCGCCGAAGTTCAGCAGGCTGCCGAAGGCCGGCGCGCCGCGCGTGATCCGCTGCTTCACGTGATTGGACAGCATCGAGGCCTCGCTGGGGAAGAGTCGCTCGCCCGCCGAGTATACTCTGGCCCCATGACCCTCCTGGACGGAAAGACCGGGCTGGTGTGCGGCGTCGCGAACCGGCGATCGATCGCATGGGCGATCGCCCAGGCCCTGGCCGGCGCGGGCATGCGACTGGCCTTCACCTACCAGGGCGACCGCCTCAAGGAGAACGTCGAGGAGCTGGCGGCGACGCTGCCCGACGCGCGGCTCTACCCGTGCGACGTCACCTCCGACGAGGACATCGGCGCCGTCTTCCAGGCGGCCGACCGCGACCTCGGACGCCTCGACGCCCTCGTCCACTCCATCGCCTTCGCCCGGCGCGAGGACCTCGAGGGCGAGTTCGTGGCCACGGACCGGGACGGCTTCCGCGTCGCCCACGACGTCTCCGCCTACTCGCTCGTCGCGCTCACACGCGCCGCCGTCCCGCTGATGGAGCGCGCGGGGGGCGGGGCGGTGCTGGCCATGACGTACTACGGCGCCGAGAAGGTGGCGGCGGGCTACAACGTGATGGGCGTCGCCAAGGCCTCGCTGGAGGCGTCGGTCCGCTACCTCGCCGCCGATCTCGGGCCGCGCGGCATCCGCGTCAATGCGCTGTCGGCCGGTCCCGTGAACACGCTGGCGGCCCGCGGGATCCGGGGGTTCACCGGGATGCTCAAGCACCACGCGGAGAAGGCGCCCCTCCGCCGCAACGTCGAGCTGCGCGAGATCGGCGACGCCGGGCTCTTCCTGCTCTCGCCCATGGGCTCCGGGATCACCGGCGAGGTCCTCCACGTGGACTGCGGCTACCACGTCATGGCGGTGTGAGCGCCGACCCGGCGCCGCCGGGCGGCCGGCCGGCGGCCGGCGGCCGGCTGCTCCCCGACCTCGTCCTGACGCCGACGGGCTGGCAGGCCGGGCAGGCCGTGCGCCTCGCCGGCGGACGGATCGCCGCCGTCGAGCCCGCGGGGGCGCGGCGCCCGGACGACGTCGCGCTGCCGGCCCGGGCGCTGCTGCCGGGCACGGTCAACAGCCACTGCCACGCCTTCCAGTCGCTCCTCCGCGGCCTCGGTGACGACCTCGACTTCGCCGGCTGGCGCGACCGGGTGCTCTATCCCTTCTCCGGGCGGCTCGACCGCGCGGGGCTGGCCCTGGGCGCCGCCTTCGCCTTCGCCGAGATGCTGCTGCACGGCGTGACGGCGTGCGTGGACTTCTTCTACGTCCAGGACGGCGGCAACGAGAACGCGGAGGCGGTGATCGGTGCGGCGCGCGAGACGGGCATCCGGCTGGTCATGGCGCGCGCCATGTACGACTGGGAGGGTGCGCCGGCGCGGTACCGCGAGACCCCGGCCGAGGCCGCGCGCCGGGTACGCGCCCTCGCCGACGCCCACCGGCACGATCCCACGGTGGTGGTCCAGCCGGCCCCGCACAGCCCGCACGGCGCGTCCCCGGCCATGATCCGGGCCGGCTGGGAGGTGGCGGAGGCCCTGGAGACCGTCTTTCACATCCACGTGGCGGAGGGGCGGTACGAGGGCGAGCGGACGCTGCGCGAGCACGGCGCCACGCCCGTCCGGTACCTGGACCGGCTGGGGGTGCTGGGCGCGCGCACGGTGGCGGTCCACTGCGTGTGGCTCGACGAGGAGGAGGTCGACCTCATGGGAGCGCGGGGCGCCGCCCTCGCCTACTGCCCGTCGTCGAACATGTTCCTCGGGGACGGCATCACCCGGCTGCCCGAGATGCTCCGCGCGGGCGTGCGCGCCGGCCTGGGCACCGACGGCGGCTGCACCAACAACCGCCTCTCGGTCTTCGAGGAGATGCGGATGTGCGCGCTGCTCCAGCGCGTGCGGCTGCTGGACGGCGCCGCTCTCGACGCCGGCCTCGCCTTCGGCCTCGGCACGCGGTCGGCGGCGACCATGCTCGGGCTGGACGCCGGCGAGATCGCGCCCGGCCGCCTCGCCGACCTCGTGGCGATCGACCTCGCCCACCCCTCGCTGCATCCGCGCACCGACCTGCTGCGCAGCGTCGTCCACGCCATGTCCCACCAGGCCGTCACCGACGTGTGGGTGCACGGCCGGCGCGTGGTGGACGGCGGCCGGCTGACGACGGTCGCGCTCGACGGACTGCTCGAGCGCGTGCGGGCGCTGACCCGGGACTGGAAGCTCTAGAGAGCCGGGGCGGGATCAGGCGACCTGGCGGTCGCGCTCGACCTGGCCGGCGGCGGGCCAGGGAACGATGGAGATGTCTCCGCTGCGCTCGAGGACCGCGTACTTGACCTGCTCCAGCCGCTCCAGGCCGTGGAGCATCCGGGCTGCCGCCAGCACGTCGCCCACGTCCACGCGCGCCCGCGTCATCCGGTCCTCGAGCGGGCGTCCCCGCTCGACGATCACCAGCGGCACGCCCTCGATCCACCGCTCGGCCCACGGCAGGTGACGCTTGACGAGGGACAGGCCGAGGTCGATCAGCATCAGCGTGACGACCAGCACCACGGCGTTCGTCAGGGAGTAGCCGTCGCCCACCATCCCGTTCTGCACGGCCTCGCTGATGATGAGCAGGAGGATCAGGTCGAAGGTCGTGATCTGGCCGAGGGACCGCTTGCCCATGATCCGGAACAGCAGCAGCAGGAACCCGTAGATGGCGACGGCCCGGAGGACGGAGTCCACGACGCCGTCCCTCAGGGGTACACGAGCCGCCAGAACGCGGCGGTCTCGGGTGCCTCGCCCCGGTGGAGCACGACCCGGCCCCACGAGAACCCGAGGCGCTCGGGCTGCATTACGAACGTGAGCATCACCGGCTGGTCCGGCCGCCCGACCGCGAACTCGTACGTCAGCTCGCTGCCGTCGGCCCGGACGCTCACCGGCGGCGGGGTGACCGTCTCGACCTTGGACACGCCGAGATAGTCGCGGTCGAGTCCGATCCGCACCGCGGAGTCGCGGACGGCGGCGGGATCGACGTGCACGACGAGGGTCTCCGGAGTCTGGTAGCGGCTGAACCGCTGGTACTCGACGCGCAGCCCGCCGGGGACGGTCACCGTGGAGGAGCTGAGCGGCCCGGCGCCGAGCAGTCCGGCGAGCGCGGCCACGAGGACCAGGATCATGACGACCCAGCCGGCGCGCTGGAACGTCCAGGATCGCCGCTGGAACTCCAGGTCCTGCTCGATCTCCAGGCCGTCTACGCCCCTGACGGACATCCCGCGACGCCGGGGCTGCAACGGCGATGCCGGCCAGCCGGCGTCCGGGGCGGACCGCCGCCCGCGGCGATCGGAGAACTACCGGGCCAGGGGAACGACGGTCAGATCGGAGGGGCCGATGCGCGCCACGCTCTCGTCCGCACGGCTCCTCGTCATCCGGCAGTGGCCCTCGAAGAAGACGCCTTCCTCCACCACGACGACCGGTGCGTCGACGTCCCCCGTCACCCGGGCGTGGCCCCGGAGCTCGACGCGGTCCGTCGCCACGATGTTGCCCACGACCTCGCCCGACACCAGGACGACGCCCGCCTGGATGGTCGCGTGGACCACGCCCTTCTCGCCGACGATCAGCGTGTCGCTCGAGGCGAGCTCGCCCCGGAACCGCCCGTTCAGCATGACGGTGCCGCTGAACCGGTAGGTGCCTTCGATCTCCGAGGCCTCGTCGATGAAGCCGGTGAGATCGCCGGGCTTCACGGGGGCGTGCGCGTCCTTCTTCCAGAGCATCGCGACCTCCTCGCTCAGGCTGTCGACGTCCGGCGAGGCTCCGCGCGGGAGCACCGGAGGGAGTCGTCCTGCGACTGTCGCGGCGGCTGCCGCGTCGCGTTACGGGTGCCGTCGACGCCGGGCGCCGACCGGAGTTCCAGCATGGCACACGCCGCCCCCGCGCTGTCAACAGACCCGACATCCCCCCGGCGCTCCTCGCCCCGGGGGCCATCGGGGTGGCAGGGGGGCGCTCAGAGGCCCCCAGGACACGTCACGTGACGACCGAGGAGGTCCGCGTACCGAGGGGGGCGGGGCCCGGATGGGCCCCGCGTGGTCAAAAGCTCCGGATCAGCCGCTCGACCCGCTCGTCGTGGAACTGGAACGGGTCCTTGCACAGGATGGTCTCGCGCTCCGGGTCGTTCAGCTTGAGATAGACCCAGTCGACGCGGTAGTCCTTGCCCTTCAGGTTGGCCTGGCGGATGAACTCGCCGCGCAGCCGCGCCCGGGTGGTCTGCGGCGGCTCGTGCTTGGCGCGCTCGATGGTCGCGTCGTCGGTGATCCGGTCCACCTCGTCGCGGTCCGCGAGCCGGTAGTAGATCCCCCGGTCCGGGCGGATGTCGTGGTACTGCAGGTCGAGCAGCGAGATCTTCGGGTCGCGCCAGGACAGCCGCTGACGCGCCATGTACCGCTCGATCCACTGCCGCTTGATGACCCAGTCCACCTCGCGGTCGAGCTGGGCGGGATCGCCGGCCAGCTTGTCCACGACGTCCGTCCAGCGGGCGAGGACGTCCTTGCTGACCGGGTCGCCCCCGACCGTCGCGATGTAGCGGGTGGCGTACTCCAGATATTCCTGCTGCAGCTCGAGGGCGCTGATCGTGCGCCCGTCCTTCAGCTTGACGGTCTCCCGCAGCGTGGGGTCGTGCGAGATGTCGCGGATGGCCTGGACCGGCGACTGGAGCGAGTAGTCCCGGTCGAAGAACCCGTCCTCGATCATGTCGAGCACGAGCGCCGTCGTCCCGATCTTCAGATAGGTCGCCACCTCGGACATGTTCGAGTCGCCGACGATGACGTGCAGCCGCCGGTAGCGCTCGGCGTCCGCGTGGGGCTCGTCGCGGGTGTTGATGATCGACCGCGAGGAGGTGGTGGCGCCGGAGATCTCCTGGCAGATGTGCTGGGCGCGCTGGCTGAGGCAGTAGTGGAAGCCGCGGGGCGTCTGGAGCACCTTGCCGGCGCCCGCGAAGATCTGCCGGGTGACGAAGAAGGGGATGAGGGCCTCGGCGAGGCGCTGGAAGGAGACGTCACGGCTCACCAGGTAGTTCTCGTGGCAGCCGTAGGAGTTGCCGGCCGAGTCGGTGTTGTTCTTGAAGAGCAGGATGTTGCCGGAGATCCCGTCCTCGCGCAGCCGCTTCTCGGCCTGGTGCAGGAGGTCCTCGACGATGCGCTCGCCCGCCTTGTCGTGGATCACGAGCTCGGTGACGTCGTCGCACTCGGGCGTCGCGTACTCGGGATGGAAGCCGGTGTCGAGGTACAGGCGGGCGCCGTTCTCGAGGAACACGTTGGCGTTGCGGGCGCCCGGGATCACCTTCTCGAACAGGTACCGGGCGACGTTGTCCGGCGAGAGGCGCCGCTGGCCGTTCAGCGTGCAGGTGAGGCCGTACTCGTTCTCGAGCCCGAAGATGCGACGCTTCATCTGTCGCCTAGCGTAGCACGGGCGGACCGGGGGCGCTCAGGAAGCCGGCGATCCGGTGGTGCCGAGCAGCTGGGTGATGGCCTCGGGCGGGATGCGGCGGAACTTGCGGCGCTCCTTGGTGCGGTCGAGCACCGCGACCTCGAGGTCCCGCTCGCTCAGGGACTTGTTCTGGGTCACCGACAGGGCCCGCACGCCGAGCTGGAGCGCGTCCGCGAGGTCCATGGCCTCCCGGTAGTGGTCCTTGAGGAACCGCCGGATCTCGTCGGCCTGGCCCCCCATGGCCGCGTAGTTCTTCTCGTCCTCGATCGTGCCGTCGTACAGGATGTGGTAGATCTCGCTCTTCATCCCGTTGACGTCGCCCACCTCGGCCACCAGCACCTCGACCTCGAACGGCTTGATGTCCTGGGTGAAGATGTTCCCCAGGGCCTGGGAATAGGCGTTGGCGAGGGCCTTGGCGGTCACGTCACCCCGGCTGTACGAGTATCCCTTGACGTCGGCGTGGCGGATGCCGGCGATCCGGAGGTTCTCGAACTCGTTGTACTTGCCGACGCC
>JAICGY010000112.1 GCA_025922915.1 Candidatus Methylomirabilota bacterium
CCGCCCGCACCACGGCGTGGGTGTTCGTGGTAGCGTGCGTCGCAAGGCCAGGAGGTGAGGGCGGCCATGTGCGACGACCTGCGCCTGTTCCAGCGGTGGACACCGTCCGGGTGATCGAGACGTTCATCGCGCGCGCGGGGCGGCCGCGAGCCTGACCGGCCGGCGCGTCAGCCCGCCGCGCCCTCCGCCAGGAACGCGCGCACCACCTTCAGGAACTCGTCCGGCCGGTCGTGGTGCAGCCAGTGGCCGGCGCCGTCGATGCCGACGACGGTCGCGTGGCGGAAGTGGGCGGCGCGCCCGTCGGCGGCGGGATCGCCGGCCCACGACTCCCGGCCGAAGAGGAGCAGCGTGGGACAGGCGATGCGGCCCCACAGGAAGAGGACGTCGCGGGTGGACATGTCGTAGGGCGGCCAGGCCCGGACGTAGTTGTCGAACTTCCAGGAGTAGGTCCCGTCCTCGTTCTGGTTCGCCCCGTGCACCGTCAGGTGGCGCGCCTGCTCGGCGGTCAGGTGCGGGTTCTCCTCCTGCATCCGCTTGAAGGCGTCCTCGATCGAGGCGTAGCGCCGCGAGAGGCGCCCGGCCAGCATCCGCTGCTCGCGGATCCACTCGTCCATCCGGTCGACGATCGTCTTCGCCGCGCGCTCGGCCAGGCGGGCCGGCGACGGGCCGAGCCCTTCGATGACGACCAGCCGGGCGACGTTCTCCGGATAGATGCCGGCGTAGCGCAGCGCGATCATGCCGCCCAGCGAGTGGGCGACGATCGTGACCGGCGCCAGGCGCTGCTGGTGCACGAGCTGGGCGAGGTCGTAGATGTATCCCGCCATCGTGTAGCTGCCGTCGGGGGACCACTGGCTGTCGCCGTGGCCGCGCAGGTCGGGCGCAATCACGTGCCAGTCGTCGCGGAGCGCCGCCGCCACCCAGTCCCAGTTGCGGCAGTGGTCGCGCCCGCCGTGGACCAGCAGCAGCGGCGGCTTGCCGGCGCTGCCCCAGTCGACGTAGTGCAGCCGCAGCCGCTGCGAGAAGTACGTGTGTGACGTCGGGCCGGGTCCGGCGTCGGCCATCGCGGCTGCATGCTAGCACCGGCGGGCCCGATCCCGCGGCCCCCCGGCCGGCTTGCGTCCCCCAGGCGTCGGAGGGGATGATGTGGCACCCGCTCGTGGGAGGGGCCAGATGGCCGATGCCACGCGCCGTCCGCTGGGGCCGGGCGACCCGGCGCCGGATTTCGAGCTTCCCGCCGCCGACGTCGAGGGGACTGTTGCGCTGGGGGAGTGTCTCGCGCGGGGACCGGTCCTGCTCACGATGCTCCGCGGCCTGTACTGCCCGTTCTGCCGCCGTCAGATCAGCCAGCTTAGACCCACGTGCGAGACGCTGCGGGCCGCCGGGGTCTCGCTCGTCGGGGTGGTCATCGCCAGCGCCGAGCGGGCACGACGGTACTTCGCCCATTTCCCTCCTTGCTTTCCCGTGGCCGCGGCGCCCGACCGGGCGGTGCACCGGGCGTACGGTCTCCCGGAGGTGACCCGCACCCCGGGGATCCAGCAAGAGATCCTGCAGCGGGCGGTCGAGCAGCTGCGGGAAGTCGGCATCCAGGCACCGCCGGGCCAGGAGGCAGGCGCGTTGAACAGGACGGATGGCTTCGACGTCACGTCCGAGGACCAGGCGGAGCGGGAGCGTCCACTGCAGGCGGTCGGCTACTTTCTCATCGGGCGCGACCGGGTCGTCCGCTGGGCGCGGGTCGATCCCGTCATCACGCCGCTGCCGGCGGTGGGCGACCTGCTGTCGATGGTCTGAGGGCCGTCAGTCGGTCAGGGGCCACCGAGGGCGCACCCCCAGGCCGGCGCGTGCCAGGTAGGGCCGCGCCAGGCGTTCGACGTCGGCCAGGGCCGCCCGCTCGTCCACGGTCGTCACCCGCCCGTCGTCGAGCACCACCCGCCCGTCGACCATCACGGTCCGCACGCTGGCCGCGCTGGCGCTGTAGACGAGGGCGCTCACCGGATCGAGCAGCGGCCGCCACTCGGGCCGGTCGAGATCGAGGATCACGAGATCCGCGCGCTTGCCCGGCTCCAGCGAGCCGATCTCGGCCTCGAGCCCGAGCGCCCGGGCCCCGTGGAGCGTCGCCATCTCGAGCACCCGCTCCGGCGGCAGCACGCCGGGGTCCAGACGCGCGTCCTTGGCGACCAGGGCGGCCAGGTACATGAGCCGCAGCATGTCGAGGTGGTTCGAGCCGTTGGCGCTGTCGCCTCCGAGCGAGACGCTCACGCCGGCGTCCAGCATCTCCGGAAACCGGCCGTGGGCGGCGAGCCCCTTGACGTGCTTGAGCGCCGCCGACGGGCAGTGCGAGACCTTCACGTCGCGGCGGGCGAGGAGCGCGATGTCGGCGGGGTCGACGTACACCATGTGGGCGAGCTTGGTGCGCGGGCCGAGCACGCCCCAGGCGTCGAGGGTGGCCAGCGGAAGCGTGTCCGCGGTCTTGCGCGACGGGTGCGAGGCGAAGTGCATCATCCCCCACCCCGTCCCGTGGCGCTCGGCCAGCGCGTGGGCACCGCGGATCAGCCTCTCCGAGGCCGTGCCGAACCCGATGAGCAGCGGCCAGGCGCTCACGCGCCCGCTCCGGCGCCGGTCGACGCGGGCGAGCGTCTCCTCCGTGAGCCGGAGCGCCTCGTCGGTGGTCTGGGCGAGACGGCCGGGACCGCGGGCCAGGTCCCACGTCCACCGGCCCAGGATGGCGCGCAGCCCCACCGCCTCCACCGCCTCGGCCACCGCGACCACGTCGAAGAGCGTCCCCGCCTCGCAGAAGGTCGTGGTCCCCGTCCGCAGCATCTCCAGGCACGCCAGGCGCGCGGCGGCGGCCTCCTCCTCCGGCGTGATGGCCGCGTAGAGGGGCCCGTACCAGTCCGGGAGGTAGCGGTCGACGGGTACCTCGTCGGGCACGAGCCCCCGCGAGAGATGCTCGGACACGTGCACGTGGGTGTCGACGAAGCCGGGCAGCACCAGGCCACCGCGGCCGTCGATGACCCGGTCGGGCGTCCGGGGCGGCCGCACGTCGGCGGCGCGGCCGACCTGCGCGATGCGCCCGCCGTCCACCAGCACGGCGCCGTCCGCGAGGACCCGGCGCCCCGGATCCATCGTGACGACGACGGCGTGCTCGACCAGGATCACGGCGCCGCGTCCGGTTCACCGGCCGGCCGCGGCCCGGCCTGCACCACGATGCCGGCCCGCAGCAGCCGCTCGATCTCCGCCTCGGCGAGGCCGGCCGCGCGCAGCACCTCCACGGTGTGCTCGCCGAGCGCGGGCGCGAGCCTCGGCGGCACCTTGTCCTGGCCGTGGATCGCGAGCGGGCTGCCCACCGTGAGAGAGGCACCGGCCCGGGGATCGTCGATCGGCACGAGGGCGCCGCTCGCCACCATCTGCGCGTCGTGCGGGATCTCGTCCAGCGTCGCCACCACGCCGAACGCGATGCCGCTGCGCTCCATCCGCCGCCGCCACTCGGGCCAGTCGCGCGCGGCGAAGACGGCGTCGAGGGTGGCGACGAGGGCGCGGGCGTTGGCGCGGCGGGCCGCGGGCGTCGCGAAGCGCGGGTCGTCGGCGAGGGCGGCGTGGCCCACCGCCTCGGCGAACTCCTTCCAGCGGCGGCCGTCGGCGGTGAGCGTCATCATGAACCACCGGCCGTCCCGGCAGCGGTAGAGGTTCGCCAGCGCGTCGACCGCGTCCTCGCGCGGCGGCCGCGGCCGCGTGCGCGCGCCGTAGAGGATGCCCTGCACCTGGATCGCGTTCCACCAGAGGCCGTTGGCCAGGAGGGAGGTCGAGACCATCGTCCCGCGTCCGGTGCGCTCGCGCTGGTAGAGGGCGGCCATGATGGCGCCGAAGAGCGACATCCCGGTGGGATGGTCGCCCATGCCCGGCAGCGAGCGGGACGGCGGCGCGTCGGGGAAGGGCCGGACCAGGTCCATCAGCCCCGTCCGGGCCCAGAGCGCGATGCTGTCGAAGCCCGGCCGGCTCGCCTCCTCGCCCGTCTCGCCGTAGGCGCTCACCGAGGCATAGACGAGCCGCGGGTTGAGCGGCGCCAGGTCCTCGTAGCGGACGCCGAGGCGCCCGCGCGTGTCGAGCGGCGCGTTCGTCACGAAGACGTCCGTCTGCTCCACCAGCCGGTGCAGGACGCGCTGGCCGTCCGGATGGCGGAGGTCGACGGCCACCCCGCGCTTGCTGCGATTGTCGACGATCCAGGGGAAGTTGTGCGGGCTCGCCGGGTAGCCGGCGCCGCGCACCCGGTAGGCGTCACCGCCCGGCGGTTCGAGCTTGATCACCTCGGCGCCGTGGTCGGCCATGACGGTGGTGGCGACCGGCCCGGCGATGAAGCTCGCGGCGTCGATCACGCGGATGCCGTCGAGGAGCGGGCGAGCGGGCTCCGTCATCGGCGGGATGGTAGCACCGCGCGAGCCGGCCGCCGCGCGGCGCCTTGACACGTCGCGACCGGCCCTCGATCATCGATCGCAGCGGGAGATCGACGTTTCATGATCCGCAAACGCGCCGTCCGGGAGGACGTCATGGCCGACCTCGTGATCTGCAACCCCGTCGCCGAGACGGTGGAGTTCTCCGTCAAGCCCGCCCCCCGCCGCGCCGACCTCGCGGGCGCGCGCATCGGGCTCTACTGGAACATGAAGGCGGGCGGCGATGCCGCGCTCGACCAGATGGAGCGCATGCTCGGCGCCCGCTTCGCGGGCGCGACGTTCCGGCGCTACACGGGCTCGGTCGGGTTCCTGATGCGCCACGCCACCGCGGAGGACGCGGACCGGATCGCCTCGGAGGTCGACGCGGTCGTCGGCACCACCGCCGATTGAGGGTCGTGCACGTCGTGGGGGATCCACGACATGATCGAGCTCGAGCGGCGGGGTGTCCCGACCGTCTTCTTCACCGCGCAGACGTTCGTGCACGACGCGCAGCGGAGCGCGGCCAGCTTCGGCCTGCCCGGACTGCCGATCGCCGTCGTGCCGATGCCGTTCACCAACCAGCGCCCGGAGGACGTCCACCGGATGGCCGAGGGGGCGTTCGAGCAGGTGCTGGCCGGCCTCACGCGTGACGTGCAGGCGCCGGCCGCCGCCAGCCGGCCGGCGCCCGAGGCGCGCCTGACCTACCGGGGCGCCGACGTTCTCGCCGCGTGGGACGAGATGAACCGCGACTTCCTGCGCCGCGGGTGGGGCGACGGCTTTCCGCTCGTGGCGCCCACCGAGCGCGCCGTCGAGACCATGCTCGCCGGCACGCGGCGCGCCCCCGGGGAGGTCGTCGCCACGCTCGAGCCGGGCTTCGGGCTGGCCACCGTGGAGAAGCTGGCCATCGCCGCCGTCATGGCCGGGGGCCGGCCCGAGCACCTGCCCCTCCTGATCGCGGCCGTGCGCGCCCTGGCCGAGCCGAAGATGTACCTGCGCAACAAGGCGATGTCGACGGGCCCGCACGCGCCGCTCGTGGTGGTGAACGGCCCCCGGGGCCGCACGGCGGGCCTGAACGCCGGCCTCTGCGCGCTCGGCCCGGGCGCGCCCTCGGCCTCGAACACGACGCTCGGGCGCGCGCTCCGCCTGGTGATGATGAACGTCGGCCACACCTACGTCGGCGTCTCCGACATGGACACGATCGGCTCGCCGCTCAAGTACAGCCTGTGCTGCGCCGAGAACGAGGCCGGCAGCCCGTGGGAGCCCTACCACGTGAGCCGCGGGTTCGCGCGGGACGCCAGCACGGTCACGGTGCACTTCACCTACGGCATGTGCGAGCTCCACGACTTCACGAGCACGAGCGCGCAGCGCCTGATCGACGTCTTCGCGACCGCCGCCACCAACGTCGCCCAGGTCGGCACCGGGCTCTGGCTGCTGGGCCGCCGCGCCGACCCGCGCACGAAGACGGCGGAGAAGGAGCACAACACGCTCATCGTCTGCCCGGAGCACGCCGCGATCTTCCACCGCGAGGGCTGGGACCGCGCCCGGGTCCAGGCGGCGCTCTACCGGGCGGCCCGCCTGCCTTTCCGGACGATGATGCTCAACAAGGAGCGGCAGGCGATGCTGGCCTCCCACCCGGAACTGGCGTGGCTCGAGGACAATCCCGAGGTCGCGATCCCGATCGTCGAGGACCCGGGCTGCTTCGACCTCGTGGTGGTGGGCGGGGCCGCCGGCCGCGGCGCGTACTTCTACGGCGCCGGCGAGCCGGTGACGGTGCCGGTGGAGGACTGAGCCGGCGGCAGCCGCCGCCCAGCCTTCGATGTCCGTGTCCGCCCTGCTCGAGGCCCGCGGTCTGGTCAAGACGCTCGGCGGCCGCCGCGTCGTCGACGGCGTCGAGGTCTCCTGCGCCGCCGGGCAGGTGCTGGGCCTGCTGGGCCCCAACGGCGCCGGCAAGACGACCACCCTGCGCATGCTCTACGGGTTTCTCCGGCCCGACGCCGGCACGATCCGGTTCGACGGCGTCGACGTGGGCGGCGACGTCGCCTCGATCAAGCGCCACCTCGGCGTCTGCACGCAGGACGACACGTTCGACGGCGACTTCACGGTGGAGCAGAACCTCTGGATGGCCGCGCGGTACTTCCGCCCGCGGCCGCCCGACGTGGGCGTGCGCGTGCGCGCCCTGCTGGACCGCTTCGGGCTCGCCCCCTACGCCGCGGCGCGGCCGGAGACGCTCTCGGGCGGCTTCCGCCGCCGGCTGATGATCGCCCGCGCCCTCGTTCACCGCCCGCGCCTGCTGTTCCTCGACGAGCCGACCACCGGCCTGGATCCCCAGGCGCGCATGGCCGTGTGGGACCTCGTGGACGGTCTGCGGGCGGAGGGCCTCGGCATCGTCCTCACCACGCACTACATGGAGGAGGCGGAGCGGCTGAGCGACGCCCTCACCGTGCTCGCCCAGGGCCGGGTCGTCGCCCACGGGACGCCCAAGCACGTGCTGGGGGACCTGCTCGGCGAGCACGTCGTCGTCGTCGATGCGGAGGCGGCGGGCCGTGCGGACGTGGCGGGCTGGCTCGCCCATCGGGGGCTCGGGGCCCCGGCCGGCGTGCTCGGCCAGTGGCACCTGCCCCTGCGCGCGGACGAGCTCGCCGACTTCGCGCGCACCTTTCCGCACCTGCGCTACGAGATGCGCCCCCCGACGCTCGACGACCTCTTCCTCAAGCTGGCGCTCGGGCCGTGCGCGGGCTGACGGCCCTCGAGTGGCAGAGCTGGGCGGTCGTGGGCCGGCACGCCCGCGTCCACCTGCGCCACTGGCACACGAACTTCCTGCCCCCGGCCGGGGAGCCCGTGATGATGCTGCTCGCGTTCGGCCTCGGTCTCGGCGGGTACGTCTCGAGCCTCGAGTGGCAGGGGCGCACCGTCCCGTACATGGACTTCGTGGCGCCGGGCGTCCTGGCCTACGCCTGCTTCATGACGGCGGTCTTCCAGGCCCTGTACGCGGCGTTCATCCGCATGCACTACCAGAAGACGTGGGAGGGGCAGCTCACGACCCAGGTCGAGCTCCGCCACGTCGTGTGGGGCGAGATCCTCTGGGCCGCGCTGCTGTCGACCACGTACGTGGCCATCGTCAGCCTGGTGCTGGCCGCCTGCCACCTCCTGGGGCTCGTGACGCTCGACTTCCGGGCCCTGCTGGTGCTGGCCCCGGTCGTCTTCGTGGCGGGCTGCGCCTTCGCCGCCCTCGGGCTGCTCTTCACGGCGGTGGCGCCGACGATCGACCACATGAACCTGCCGGTGTTCCTGCTCGTGCTGCCGCTCGCCGTGGTCTCCGGAACGTACTTCCCGCTCGACGACCCGCGGCTGGCCGTCGTGCGCGCGGCGAGCCCGCTCTACCACCTGGCGGAGGGCGCGCGCGGGCTCCTGCTGGGCGGCGCGGCCGCCCGGCACCTGGCGACGCTCGTCGCGATGGCGGCCGTCATGCTGCTCGTGCTCGTGCCGCTGGACCTGCGGCTGCTGCGCCGCCGCGTGCTCGGCGAGTGACGCCCGCGCCGGCCGGGGGCGCCGGGGTCAGCCGGTGACCCAGCCGTACCAGATGTGGCTCGGCGCCGGCCCCTCGTCGAGGTAGGCCATCTTCATCCGGCCGAGGTAGTCCTTCGGGATCTCGTTGCGCGTGGCGGCGACGTCCACGCCGAACACCCGGGCGGCGTTGAGCCCGAAGATCTGCTCCTTCGCGGCGCGCGTCAGCGGCGCGTACCCGTGCCGGTCGACCAGGGCCTGCGGGATCTCGAAGCGCCGGAAGGCCTCGATCTGCCACTGCGGGCTCCCGTACCAGATGGAGTCCGTGCCCCAGAGCACGTGATCGGCGCCGAAGGCGTCGATGACCTGGCCGAGCAGGTGCGCGCACGCCGCCGGCTGCGTGGTGACGAGCTGCCCGAACGTGGAGCCGAGCTCCATGTAGATGTTGCGGAGGTCCGGCTTCGGCTTCTTCATGCGGCAGAATTCCGTCGTCCACGGGACCTCGCCCGCGGGCGTGGCCGCCGACACGCCCAGCAGCCCGGCGTGGTACACGAGGAAGTCGATGTCCGGGAAGTCCCGCGCCGCCTCGAGGACGTCGCGCGGGTGGTTGTAGTCCGCGACCGGGCCCAGCGGCAGCCCCTTGTGCAGGCACACGCGCCGCACGCCGAGCTTGCGGGCACGCTCGAGCATCGGGTAGGCGATCTTCTCGTCGTCCACGAACCAGCCGCGGTCGAACCCCTTCGGGGCGGCGCCCGTGTAGCCCTTCCAGGCGTCCACCTTCAGCGTCGCCGCCTGCATGTCCATGAAGTCGAGATCGGCCTGGCCGAGCTGCGGCGTGATGAGGCCGTGGGCCAGCATCCGGCGCGACTGCGTGATCCGGTTGATCTCGTCGCGGATGTGCGTCATCTCGCGCGGCGGCACGACCGCCTCCTGCGGATAGGGGCCGGGGGGCGTCGAGATGAGCCCCACCGCCGTCTCGCTGTCCAGGAAGACCTCCTTGACGAAGTTCTCCCAGGAGAGGTCGGCGAGCGTGCCGCGATCGGCGGCGAGCCCGGGGTTGAGCCGGCGCGCCCGCTTCCGGAGGCCGAGCAGCGCCCCCTTGGAGACCGCGCCCCGGCGCCCCGCCTCCGCGTCGGCAGGGTCGTAGCTGGCGCCCACGTAGTGCAGCTGGACGTCGAAGACGAAGGGTGACGGGCCGGTGCGCTCCCGGAACGCGGCGGGCCCGGCCGCCTCCACCGGGAGGACGTCGAAGAACCGGCCGAAGACCGCGTTCATGGCGAGGAGCGAGGTGGCGATGCCGCCACTCGTCCGCAAGAAGTCGCGGCGGCCCAGCCCCAGCCGCGGGCCGAAGCGCCCGGCGTCCGCCAGGATCCGGTGCTCCACCGCCCGCTGCGCCGGCGTCTGCGGGAGCGGGGGGAACTCCTCGTTCGAGACGAGCCGGGTCGGCAGCGGGATCTCGGTGCGGAGCCCGCGCCGCAAGCGGCTCACTGCCCGCGGAGCTCGCGCAGGCGCCGCTTCAGCGCCGTCATCCGGTCGTTCATCTGCTCCGAGAGACGGGTGCCCCGGCTCGCCCGCTTGGGTGCCGGCGCGCGCGCGGCGACCCGGGCGGGGGCGTGGCAGTAGGAGCAGCCGTGTCTCAGGCCGTGCTTGCACTCGCTCATGGGCTTCGTCTCTCTCCTGGGCTCGTCGAACGGGTCAGGCGGCGGCCGGCGCCTCGCGGGCCAGGTCGGCGCCTTCGGGCAAGAACTGCAGCGAGGCGGAGTTGAGGCAGTAGCGCAGCCCCGTGGGCGGGGGGCCGTCGGGGAAGACGTGGCCCAGGTGCCCGTCGCACCGGCGGCACCGGATCTCCACGCGCTCCATCCCGTAGCTGGAATCGCGGCGGGACGAGATGTGCTCGGGGTCGAAGGGCTCGAAGAAGCTGGGCCAGCCGGTGCCGGACTCGAACTTGGCGCCGGACCGGAACAGCGGCAGCTGGCAGAGGCGGCACGCGTAGACGCCGCTGGCCTTGTTGTCGAGCAGCCCGCCGCAGAAGGGCGGCTCCGTCCCGTGGTCGAGCAGGACCCGTCGCTCCTCGGCCGACAGCGCGCGGGCCAACCGCTCGCGGTGCCCGGGAGCCAGGGGGCCCAGGTCGAAGCCGGAATCCGAGCGGGTGCCCATGACGTGAGTATACGTCCCGGATCGGCCGGCGAGCGCCGGAGTATGATACCGGCACCCTGGTCTCACCGAGGAGCGTCATGGCCAAGATCACCCAGTCCGTCTCGCTCGACTCGCGCGGCCGCGTGGCCGTGCTCACCGTGGACAACCCGCCGGTCAACGCGCTCAGCCAGCACGTGCGCCAGGGGCTGCACGAGGGGCTGAAGCAGGCGGCCGCCGACGCCGGCGTGCAGGCCATCGTCATCACCTGCGCCGGCCGGACCTTCATCGCGGGCGCCGACATCACGGAGTTCGGCAAGCCGCCCGTCGAGCCCGGCCTGCACGCGGTCCTCGACCTGATCGAGGGCTCGGCCAAGCCGGTGGTGGCCGCCGTGCACGGCACCGCCCTCGGCGGGGGCCTGGAGGTGGCGCTGGCCTGCCACTACCGCGTGGGGGCGAAGAGCGCCCGCTTCGGCCTCCCGGAGGTCAAGCTCGGCCTCCTGCCCGGCGCCGGCGGCACGCAGCGGCTCCCGCGCGTGGTGGGCGTGCCCAAGGCGCTGCAGATGATCGTGAGCGGCGATCCCATCGGCGCTCCGGACGCGCTGAAGTTCGGGCTCATCGACGAGATGGCCGACGGGGACCACACCGCCGCCGCCGTGGCCTTCGCGGAGAAGGTGCTCGACGAGCGGCGCCCGCTCCGGAAGATCCGCGACCTGGACGACAAGATCGCCGAGGCCCGGGGCAAGCCCGAGATCTTCGCCGACTTCCGCAAGTCGGTGGCGCGGCAGACGCGCGGCTTCCGTGCGCCCGAGAACTGCATCAAGGCCGTGGAGGCGGCCGTCGCGCTGCCGTTCGACCAGGGGCTGCGCCGCGAGCGCGAGCTGTTCCTCGAGCTGCTGGGCTCGCCGGAGTCGAAGGCGCAGCGCTACTTCTTCTTCGCCGAGCGCGAGGCGGCCAAGATCCCCGACGTGCCGGCCGACACGCCCGTGCGCGAGATCCGCAAGGCGGCGGTGATCGGCGCCGGGACGATGGGCGGCGGCATCGCCATGAACTTCGCCAACGTCGGCGTCCCC
>JAICGY010000113.1 GCA_025922915.1 Candidatus Methylomirabilota bacterium
GCGAAGCCCATCGCCACGGCGTCCTCGCACTCCTGGCGCAGCCCCTCGAGGTCCGCGACGTCGGTGTAGACCGTGTCGAGGGCGTCCACGCCGGCGGCGGCGGCCGCGATCGCGCACATCGTCCGGGCGTGGCGCGGGATGTCGAGGTACCTCCCGGCCTTGTCGCGCACGCGTGGCAGCCCCATGGCCGCGGACAGGTCCTCCACGCCCCAGGAGATGGCGACCACCCGGGGGCTCGCCGCAGCGACCTCGCCGATGTTGAGCAGCCCCTCCGGCGTCTCGGTGGCGATGAGCACGAGACGCGTCTGGCCGGCGGGGACGGCGTGGCGGTGCTCGAGGGCGTCGAGGGCCTGGGCGACGGCGCGCACGTCGGCGGCGTGGCGCGGCTTGGGCACGACGTAGCCCTCCGGGCGCCCCGCGATGGTCGCCTCCAGATCGCCGCGGCCGAGCGGCCCCCAGATCGGATTCATCCGCACCCAGCGCTCCCGGCCGCCGAAGTCCAGCTCGCGGAGCCAGCGCAGGACGACGCCGCGCGTCTCCAGCTTCCGGTCGGGGGGCACCGCGTCCTCGAGATCGAGGATCAGGCCGTCCGCCTCGAGCGTGAGGCCCCGGGCGATCATCCGCTCGTTGCCGCCCGGCACGAAGTGCAGCGAGCGGCGGCGCGCGCCGACCGCCATCAGGCCGACGGCCGCCGGCGCATCATGGCGGCCCGGCGGGCGCGCGCCACGATCTCGCCGTGCTGGTTGCGGGCGCGGTGCTCGAAGGTCACGACGCCCCACTGCGGCCGCGACCGCGACTCGCGCTTGTCGACGACCTCGGTCTCCGCGTAGACGGTGTCGCCGTGGAAGACCGGCTTCGGGAACTCGACCTTCTCGAACCCCAGGTTGCCGACGGTGGTGCCCAGCGTGGTCTCGCCGACGGACAGGCCGACGGCGATGGCCAGGGTGAGCAGGCTGTTCACCAGCGGCTTGCCGAACTCGGCCTGGGCGGCCGCGTGGAAGTCCACGTGCAGGGGCTGCTGGTTCATCGTCATCGTGGAGAAGAACACGTTGTCGGCCTCGGTGATCGTCCGCCCCGGCTGGTGCCGGAAGGTCTGGCCGATCTCGAGCTCCTCGAAGTACTTGCCGGGCATGCGCGCTCCGCGGGATGGCGTCGGCGCGATGGTATAACATCCGGCACCGACATGGAATCGAGCGCCGGGCGCCCCCGGCCGGCGCGACGAGGAGAGACACCGCGATGATCTACGAGTACCGGGCCTACCACGTGGTCCCCGGCCGCATGCCCGACATCCAGAACCGCTTCGCCTCGATCACCATGGACCTGTTCAAGAAGCACGGCATCCGCGTCGTCGGGTTCTGGGAGACGGTGATCGGCGAGTCCAACGAGCTCGTCTACATCTGCCAGTACGACGATCTGGCCCACCGCGAGCGCGCGTGGCGCGCGTTCATGGCCGATCCCGAGTGGCAGGCCGCCAAGAAGGCCACGGAGGCCGCCGGCCCGCTCGTCGAGCGCGTGGTCAACAAGATCTGGCGGCCGACCGCCTTCTCGCCGCTCCAGTAGCCGGCGGGGACTGCGCCGTCGCGCGCGGCCGCGCGCTAGCCTCGCGCGGCCAGCGCGCGCAGGGTGGCCCGGATCTGCCCGAGGTGGTTGAGGTCGTGCTCGGCCCAGTGCTGCAGCATCTGGTCGATGCGCAGCAGGCCGTACTCGGGATGGCGGCCCCGCAGCTGGCGCTGGGCCGGCGTGAGCCGCCGGATCAGCGCGATGTTGGCCGCGCGCAGCGCCGCGAAGGCGGCGAGCGTCGTGCGGGCATCGGCCCGCCGGTGCCGCAGGCCGTCCGCCCACCGGTCCTGGTCCCAGGCCACGATGGGGGCGCCGGGCTCCGCGGCCACCTTGCGGACGCGGAAGCCGAGCGTCACCTCGCCGTCGAGGAGGTGGCTCAGCACCTCGACCACCGACCACTCGCCGCGCGCCGGGCGGCGGGCCAGGCGGCCGCGGCGGGCGCCGCGGATGGCGGCGGCGATGCGCCGGGGGGCAACGGCCAGGGCCTCGAGCGGCCGCTGGCGGCCGAGGCGGTGATGGGGCTCGCGGCAGATCGGGCACCGGGACGAGACGGGCATGTGGCCTCCTGGCGACGCTCGGATGACGCGGGCCGGCGGCGCCCGCCGGCGGCGCGCGACTATAATACGGCGACATGACCTACGACATCGCGATCGTCGGCGGCGGCATCGTCGGGCTGGCCACCGCCCGCGCGCTGCTCGAGCGCTCGCCCGACCTCCGGCTCGTCCTGTGCGAGAAGGAAGCGGCGCTCGGGATGCACCAGACCGGGCACAACAGCGGCGTCATCCACTCGGGGATCTACTACAAGCCCGGGTCCTACAAGGCGCGGCTCTGCGTCGAGGGCGCCCGGCTCATGACCGAGTTCTGCGACGCCCAGTCCATCAAGTACGATCGCTGCGGCAAGCTCATCGTCGCCACCACGCGGGACGAGATGCCGCGCCTGCGGACGCTGTTCGAGCGCGGCACGGCCAACGGCGTGTCCGGCCTCACGTTCGTGGAGGCCGCGCGCGCCCGGGAGATCGAGCCGCACGTGGCGGCGGTGGCGGCCATCCACTCGCCGGCCACGGCCATCGTCGACTTCGGCGAGGTGGCCGCGCGCCTCGGGCGTGACCTCACGGCGCGCGGGGTGACGATCGAGCTCGGGTTCCCGGTGACCGCCATCACCCGCGTGCGCGGAGGCGGCCTTGCCGTCAGCACCCGCGAGCACACGGTCATGGCCCGCCGCCTCGTGAACTGTGCGGGGCTCTACTCGGACGTGGTGGCCCGGATGGCCGGCGCCGATCCGGACGTGCGGATCGTTCCCTTCCGGGGCGAGTACTACATGATCCGGCCGGAGCGCGAGAGCCTCGTCCGCGGCCTGATCTACCCGGTGCCGGATCCGGAGTTCCCGTTCCTCGGCGTGCACTTCACCCGGACGATCCACGGCGAGGTGGAGGCGGGGCCGAACGCGGTGCTGGCCTTCGCGCGGGAGGGATACCGCTTCGCCAGGGTCCGGGCCGGCGAGCTGGGGGCGACCCTCGGCTACCCGGGATTCTGGTCCATGGCGCGGCGCTACTGGAAGACGGGGGCCTACGAGGTGTACCGGTCGCTCTCCAAGCGGGCCTTCGTCCGGGCGCTCCAGCGCCTCGTGCCGGACATCCGCGAGGGGGACCTCGTGCGCGGCGGCGCCGGCGTGCGCGCCCAGGCGGTCACCCGGCAGGGGGCGCTGGTCGACGACTTCCGCATCGTGGGCAGCGCCGACGCCATCCACGTGCTGAACGCGCCCTCGCCGGCCGCCACCGCCTCGCTGGCGATCGGTCGGCACATCGCGAGCCTGGCCGCGGAGGGGTTCGGGCTCACTCAAAGGTGAGTCCCGATCGAGAAACCCCACTGTTGACAGGGGTTTGGGCATCAGTTACAGTGGCGGCCGCATGATCAGCGTGCCGACGCGCCGTGTCAAGCAGTTCGGTGTGGAGTTCTACCAGGCCGGGCTCTCGGCGAAGGACATCGACCGGCTGGTGAAGTTCGAGGTCCTGGGCTACACGGGCGGCCCCGAGCGCGAGGTCCCCAGGAAGACCAAGCCCGCCCGCGCGCGGGTGAACTGGGAGAGCCTCGAGAAGCGCATCAGCGAGAGCGAGTCGGCCTACCAGCGCCCCGTCATCCGCCGCAAGATCGACGAGCTCGTCGCCTACTATCGCGAGTGCAAGGACTCCGCGACGCTGCCCGCGATCCCGGGCGCGGTCATCATCACCTCCGAGAAGCGCTTCACGTTCACCCCGGTCGGCGGCCACCACGACCTCGGTCTGCTGCAGATCCCCGAGGAGCACGGCGTCCTCCGCGTGCTGGACGGGCAGCACCGGCTGCTCGCGCTGCACGCGCTCAGCCAGGCGGGCGAGACGTTGCCCATCGAGGTCCCCGCCGTGCTCTTCGACACGCTCGATGCGCGCCAGATCGTCGAGCTCTTCGTCACGATCAACGCCAAGCACACGCGGCTGAACCCGTCGCACATCATCAGCCTGGCCGGCCGGAAGCTGTACCCGGACCCGAACCAGGCGATGGCCCACGACGTCATCCGCTCCCTGAACGAGGACGACTCCTCGCCGCTCCACGGGGAGATCCGGATGCTCGGCACCGGGCGCGGGCGGGTCAGCCAGGCGCCGCTCGCCGAGGAGATCATGGATCTGCTGGAGACGGTGGAGAAGGTCGGCGGCGGCGCGCGCATCCAGGAGGTGCGACAGCAGGCCAAGCGCTTCTTCCTGAACTACATGAAGGCGCTCTCCACCACCTTCCCGGCCGCGTGGGCCGGGCGGAAGTACTCGATCAAGACCGGCGCCGCCCTCCGCGCCTTCATCCGGGCCGCCCCCGACGTCATGGCGCGCGCCAAGGAGCTGCGGCGCGACGCCTACGACCTCAACGCCATCCGCGAGGCGATCCGTCCCTGGGGCGAGCGGCTGCGGGACCGGCGGTTCGAGACCGAGGGCGAGTGGAAGCTCAAGCTCGCCGGCGGCACGCGCGGCACCGTCGACACGCTCACCCGCGAGCTGCGCGACGCGCTCCGTTGACCATGTCCCGGCCTCGGCGTTCACGCTCTCCCGCGTGAATTGACCTGTAGCGCCGTGGGCGGGCGGGGGGTTCGGGGGCCCTTCGCTCGGCCACGCTGCCCGACGCTGCGAGGCGCGCAGTCAGCGAGCCACGATTCACCCGCGGATCCGACACCAGGCCCAGAAGACACGGGCCTCCCGAAGCGCCCCCGAACCCCCCGCCCGCCCACTCGCGTGAGGTCGTTCTCGCGAGACCCGGAGCGCCCTAGGCCGAGGCACGCACGCCGCAGCATCTGCCCATCGACGTTGCTCATCCCGGCTCGGCGCCGGGAGCGCGGCACCGCCCTGCGCCGTCGTCGGGTCGGCGTCAGCGGGGGAGGGTGAGGGTGAGGAAGGTGGTGGCGATGCGGGCGGCGAGGATGGGGGCGGGGGCGCGAGCGACGCCGAGGTCGTGGCCCCCGGCGACCTCGAGGAGCGCGCTGGGGGCGGGGATGCGGCGGCGCGCGTCTTCCACCTCGTTGAGCGTGCCGAACGGGTCGGCGGTGCCGTGCACGAACAGGGTGGGCACGCGCACGTCGGCCAGGTGCTCGACGCGCAGGCGGTCGGGACGACCGGGCGGGTGGACCGGGTAGGCCAGGAGCAGCAGGCCGGCGGCGAGGCCGGGCGTCTCGGCGACGGCCAGGCTGGCCTGCCGACCGCCGTAGGAGTGCCCGCCCAGCCACCGGGGACCAGGGGCGTGGTCGCCGACGACCTCCACGGCCCCGCGCAGCCCCGCGCGGTCGCGCTCGGCGTCGCCGCGTGCGGGTGGTCCGCGTCGCCGCTGGCGGAAGGGCAGGTCGATCCGGAGCGTCGTCACTCCCCGCTCGGCGAACGCCTCGGCGAGGGCCACGAGGAGCGGGGCGCGGCAGTCGCCGCCCGCCCCGTGCGCGAGCACGAGCCCGCCGCGCGCGTCACCGCGCGGCCGGTGCAGGACACCGCGCACGGACGGGTGGAGATCGGGGCGATCGACCGGCTCGGGTGCCGGGCCGCTCAGGTCAGGCGCGCCGCGGCCAGCGGCCCCCGTCCACGGCGGTGACGAAGTCGAGGACGGCGTGGTTGAAGAGGTCGGGCTCCTCGAGGTTGATCGTGTGTCCGGAATTCGGCACGACGACCAGGGCCGCGCCACGGATCGCGCGCTTGAGGAAGATCCCGGGCTCGAGGCACGGCTCGTCCTCGTCGCCGGTCACGATCAGCGTCGGCACGTCGAGGGCCTTCAGCCGGTCCTCCAGCTCGAACACCGAGGGGCGTCTGCCCTGCACGCCCCGGAGCGTCAGCGCGTGCCCTCGCGCCGAGCCGCGGGCGAAGCGCGCCAGGAAGTCCGCGTAGCCCACGGGATCCTTGGCGGCGAACTGCAGCCGGGTCGGCCCGCGCCCGTACGCGTGGGCGAAGGCCGCCATTCCCTGCTCGTCCAGCATCCGCGCGTTGGCCTCGCTGTCCCGCTGGAACTCGGCGCGATCCCGGCCGCTGCCGTAGCCGCAGCCGGCGACGGTCAGCGAGCGCGCGCGGGCCGCGTACAGGAGGCCGAAGTGCAGCGCGGCGTAGCCGCCCATGGACAGCCCCACGACGTGGGCGCGGTCGATCCGCAGGTGGTCGAGCACGCCGCGCAGGTCCTCCACCGCGAGACTCTGCGAGTAGGCGGCGACGTCGTCGGGGACGTCGGACGGCGGGTAGCCGCGGGCGTTGTACGTCACCACGTGGTAGCGCCGGGCGAAGAAGCGCACCTGCGGATCCCACGAACCGCCGTCGCCCGCGAACTCGTGGACGAAGACCATCGGGACACCCTGTCCCGCCTCCTCGTAGTGGAGGCGGACACCGTTCACCGGGGCCAGCGGCACGGGAGGGCCGTCAGTCGGGCCACGGGAAGTTCACCTCGAGGATCTCGAAGCTCTTCTTTCCGCCGGGCAGCTGCGCCGTCACCGACTCGCCGACGCGCTTGCCGATGAGCGTGCGCGCCAGGGGTGCGAGCACCGAGATCCGGCCGCGCGGAGGATCGGCCTCGTCGGAGCCGACGATCCAGTAGCGGACCTCCTTGCCCGACTCGTCCTCCAGCCGCACCGTGGAGGCGAACGTGATGCGGTCGCCGCCGGTCGGGGGCTCGATCACCTCGGCGGCGCCCACCTTGCCCTCGAGGTCGGCGATGCGCCCCTCGACGAAGCTCTGCTTCTCCCGGGCGGCATGGTACTCGGCGTTCTCCGACAGGTCGCCGTGGGCCCGGGCCTCCGCGATCGCCCTCGTGATGCTCGGCCGCTCGACGCGCTTCAGCCGGTCGAGCTCCTCCTTGAGCCGCTCGTATCCCGCGCGCGTCATGGGCGTGCGCTGGACGGACATGCGCCTACCTTAACACGCGGCGCGCGCGCCCGGCGGGGCCCGCCGGGCGCGCTCCCTGGTCCGTCGCTTGCTCCCCGGAGCGACCGGGAGGTGATGTCATGGGAGCCAGGAAGCCCGATCGCGAACGCGCGCGCCCTCCGGATGCCGGGCGCGAGACGACGGCACCGGCGCCGCCCGACCGTCCGGCCCGGCAGCCCGACCTCGACGAGAAGACCGACCGGGAGGGTGAGGCCCACGGCGAGGACTGAGTCAGGGCGGAGGCGCCGAGACGCGTCACGCCCGCAGGTCGACGAGCACCTTCATCACGGGGCCGCCGCGCAGCGCCTCCTCCATCCCCTGCTGGAGATCGGCCAGCGGGATCCGCCGGCTGACGAGCGGCGCCAGCGCCACCTTGCCCTCGGCCGCGAGCCGGATCGCCTCGTCCCAGTCCTCCCGGGCGTAGAGGCGGCTGCCGTGCAGCGTCAGCTCGCGGGCGAAGAAGCGGTAGAGGTCCACCGGTACGGGCTCGGCGTGGATGGCGACCATGCTGATCGTGCCCCACACGCGCACGAACTCCGTCATGGTGCGGGCGGCGGCGGGATTGCCGGTGACCTCGAAGACGACGTCGGCGCCGTCACCGTCGGTCCACCCCTCCACGTGCGCGGCGAGCGCCGGCCCGGTTCCCACGACCTCGAGGCCGAGCGAGCGCAGGAGCTCGACGCGGAACGGGTTGATCTCGCTCACCGCGACCTCGGCACCGCCGTCGCGCGCCACCATCGCGATGAGGGCGCCGATCGGCCCGCCGCCCAGGACGAGGACGCGATCCCCCGTCTTCACCGCCGCGCGCCGGACGTCGTGGGTGGCGACGGCCAGCGGCTCGACGAGCGCGGCCTCGTCGTCGGAGAGCGAGGCGGGCACGCGGAGCAGCCTGGTGACGGGCACCGCCCACGTCTCCTGCATGCCGCCCGGCGCGTCCACGCCGAGCACGCGCAGCGACCGGCAGAGATACGAGGCGCCCATGCGGCAGGCCCGGCACGCGCCGCAGACGAGGAGCGGCTCCACGACGACGCGATCGCCGGCCTGGAACCCCGACCCCGCCGGCGCCTCCACGACGTCCGCGAGCGTCTCGTGGCCGATCACCCCGCCCCGTGGCACCCGGTGGTCGAGGTGGCCCTGGAAGATGTGCAGGTCGGTACCGCAGATCCCGACGCGACGCACCTGCAGGAGCGCCTCGCCGGCCTCGGGCCGTGACCGGCTCGTTTCGCCGATCCGGAACCGGCCGCCACCCTCGTAGAACGCCGCGCGCATCATCCCCTCCCCGGCTGCTCGAGGATCTGGATCCGGGCGCCGGCGCGAGCGTCGGCGATCCAGCGGTCCCACGCCTGGCTGCGCTTCTCGGTCAGGAGCTCCTGCCGCAGCCGGTCGCGCTGGCTCGCGAGCTCGCCGGTGTCGGCGGGCACGCGCTCCACCACCTTGAGCACCCAGTACCCCTGCGGGGTCTTCACCGGATCGGTCGTCTGGTTCACCGGAGTCTGAAGGGCGGCGAGCTGGGCATCACCGGGCACCCGCTCCGCCGGCTTCGCGCGCGAGAACCGGCCGGTCTCGCCCGCGCGCGCCTCGAACTTCTTGGCGGCCGCCGCCACCTCGGCGCCGGCCTTCACCTCGGCGGCGATCTGCCTGGCGCGCTCGGCCGCCACCCGGTCGGCCTTCTCGCGCTTCACGGCCGCCGCGACACGATCCCGGATCTCGGCGAGCGGGGGCACGCCGGCCGGGAGGCTCGCGATCGACTTCACGATCACCCAGCCCGCCGGCGTCTTCACGGGCGCGGAGACGCCGCCGATGGTGAGGCCGAACGCCGTCTCCTCCAGGGTGTCGACACCGCCCGGCACGACCCCGCGCTCCAGCCGCGCCATCGTCGTCTCCACCGGCGCCAGCTTGAGGCTCTTCGCCTCCGCCATGAAATCCGCGGCCGCCTGCAGCCGGGGCCGCACCTCGTCGGCCCGCGCCTTCGCGGCCTGGTCGGCGGCCTCCGCGGCCAGTTGGTCACGGATGGACGGCGCCACCTCCTTCAGCGGCTTCCGCCCCCCCGGCTTGACGTCCTCCACCTTGATCGCGTGGAACCCGAACGGCGTGCGCACCGGCTCGCCGGTGACGGCGCCCTTGTCGAGGGCGAGCATCGCCTCCTCGAACTGGGGGACGAGGTCACCCTTCGCGACCCAGCCGAGATCGCCGCCGCTCTCCTTCGTGCCCGGATCCTCGGAGATCTCGCGGGCGAGCTTGCCGAAGTCCTCGCCGGCGCGCGCCCGCTCGATCGCCCCGGCGACCTTGGCCCGCGCGCGGTCCTCGGCCTCGCTCCCGCCCGTCTCCGGCACCCGTACCAGCAGGTGGCGCGCCCGCACCTGGGGCGGCGTCTCGAACTCCGCGGCGTGCTCCTCGTAGTACTTCGCGACCTCCGCGTCGGACGGGGGCTTCGTGAAGTCCTTGGGGACGAGGGTCACGTACTGGATCTTCCGGCGCTCGGGCTCCCGGAACTCGTCGGGGTGTGACTCCAGGTACGCCGCCACCTCGTCGTCGCCGGCGGCCGCGGCGGCGGCGAGCTCGGCGGTCTCCACCAGGGCCCAGGCCGCCTTCACCTGCTCGTGGCGGAGCGACCACGCCTGCTCCACCTCGGCGTCGGTCACCTTCGCGCCCTCGGTGACGAGGCGGTGCACCTTCTGGAGCGTGAGGTAGCGGCGCAGGTCGCGCTCGCCCTCCACGCCGCGGGCCGCGAGGAAGCGCCGGTAGCGCTCGAGCGAGAAGGTCCCCGCCTCCTGGAAGTCCGGGATGCGGTGGACGGCGGCGTTGAACTCCTCGTCGCTGAGCGCGAGGCCCTCGCCGTCCGCACGCTGGACGACCAGCGCCTCGGTGACGAGGTCGTCCATGACGCGCCGGCCGACTCCCAGCTGCTCGGCGAGCTCGGGGGTGAGCTGGCCCCGGTTGAGCTGGCCGTAGAAGTCGAGGACCCCCTGGTAGCGCCGGGCGTAGCGCTCGCGCGGGATGGCCTCGCCGTTCACGACGGCGACCGCGTCGCCGCGGACGCCGAGCCCGTTCGACCCGCTCGACCCGAACACGAACAGGGACCCCACGAAGGCGGCGATCACCAGGAGCAGGCTGATCTGGAGCGCCTTCCGGTGCTGTCGCATCACGCTGATCATCGCTACTCCTCGACGTCGGGATTGACGGGACTACTCGTCCCGCTCGCCGGCGGGCAGCCGGGCCGGCGGCCCGCCCTCCTCGGGCACCACCCGGCGCGCCACCGTGATGAAGCCGGTGTGCGCGACCATCCGGTGGAAGGGGCGCACGGAGGTGCCCTCGATGTTCCAGGGGCGCACGAGCGTCTCGAAGGTCTCCACGAGCCCCCACGCCGGCTCGCGGCCGAGCGTCTCCGCGATCTGCTGTGACTGGATGATCGTGGGCACGTAGCAGAGGAGGATGCCCCCCGGACGCAGCGCCCGCGCCACCTGCCGGGCGAGCCGCCAAGGCTCCGGCAGGTCCAGGACCACGCGGTCCACCGGCTCCTCGTCGTCGAGGCCGTCCTCCACGGGCCGGAGGCGCACCGTGAGGTTGGTCACCTCGCCCGCCCGCATGTGGATGTTCGCGAGCGCGCGCCGCGCGAACTCCTCCCGCTGCTCGTACGTGACGACCCGGCCCTCGGGGCCGACGGCGCGGAGCAGCGCAAGCGTGAGGGCGCCGGAGCCCGTGCCTGCCTCCAGCACCCGGCAGCCCGGATAGATGTCGGCCCAGAACAGGATGATGGCCAGGTCCTTGGGGTAGATGACCTGGGCGCCGCGCGGCATCTCGAGCACGAACTCGGCGAGCGTGGGCCGGAGCGCGAGATACCGCATGCCCATCGACGAGCGGAGCCAGGTGCCGTCGGGCTGGCCGATGATCGCGTCGTGCGAGAGCCAGCCGCGGTCCGAGTGAAACGTCTCCGATTTCCGCAGGAAGATCAGGTGACGCTTGCCGCGCTGATCGATCAGCAGTACCTGCTCGCCGTCCTGGAGCGGAAGCTGGTCGCTCACTCGGAATCGTGCGGCGGCAGCAACTCGGCCATGACCTGACAATGGTACACTACGCGCGCCATGGAGACA
>JAICGY010000114.1 GCA_025922915.1 Candidatus Methylomirabilota bacterium
CCGCGGGCCCTGGAGCGCGGGGCCGCGCTGGGGTGCGGCGCGATCCAGGTCTTCGTCAAGAACCAGCGCCAGTGGGCGGCGCGCCCTCTGCCGGCGGCGGAGATCGCCGCCTTCCGCGCGGCGCGTCGCCGCACCCGGATCCGGCACGCCTTCGCGCACGCCAGCTACCTGATCAACCTCGCCGCCCCGTGGCCGGCGGCGTGGAAGCAGGCGGTGGACGCCTTCACGCTCGAGCTCGAGCGCGCCGAGGCCCTCGGTCTCGACGCGCTGGTGATCCACCCCGGCTCGCATCTGGGGGCGGGGGCGCGCGCCGGCATCACGCGCGCCACGCGGGCGCTGCGGGAGGGACTCGCGCGCACGCGCGGCGCCCGCGTCGTCGTCGCGCTGGAGAACACGGCCGGGGCGGGCGGCACCCTCGGCCGGACGTTCGAGGAGCTCGGAGCGCTGCTCGGCGGGGCGCACGACGACCAGCGGCTCGGCGTCTGCCTGGACACGTGCCACCTGCACGCCGCCGGGTACGACCTGCGCAGCGCGGCCGGGTACGCGGCGGTCGTCGAGGCCTGCGCGCGCGAGGTGGGGCTGCCGCGCGTGCTCGCCTTCCACCTGAACGACGCCGGCGCCCCCCAGGGATCGGGGCTCGACCGGCACGAGCACATCGGGCGGGGTGGGCTCGGGCTCGGACCGTTCCGGCGTCTCCTGGCCGATCCGCGGTTCGCGCGCATCCCGAAGGTGCTGGAGACGCCGAAGGATCCCGAGCCGGCGGCCGACCGCCGGAACCTCGCCACGCTGCGCCGGCTGCGCGCTACCGGGACGCCGTCACGCCGACCCGTTGGCAGAGCGTGGTGACGGGGCACACCGAGCAGCGCGGCGAGACCGGCGTGCAGACGTTCTGCCCGAAGGCCACGAGCAGGTCGTTGTAGCCGATCCAGAAGCGGCGCGGCAGCCGGGCGCGGAGCGCCATCTCCGTCTCCTCGGGAGTCCGCGTGCGCACGTAGCCGAGCCGGTTGGAGATCCGGTGGACGTGCGTGTCCACGCAGATGCCCGGCTTGCCGAACCCCATCGTGACGACCAGGTTGGCCGTCTTCCGGCCCACGCCGTCGAGCGTCAGGAGCGCGTCGATCTCGTCCGGCACGCGGCCGCCGAACCGATCGAGCAGGGCGCGACACACGCCGAGGATGACGCGCGCCTTGGTCCGGTAGAAGCCGACGGGGTAGATCAGCCGGGCGAGGCGGGCCGGAGGGAGCCGCAGCATCGCTTCCGGCGTGGCGGCAACCGCGAAGAGCCGCGCCGCGGCCGGGCCCGTCGTGGTGTCCTGCGTCCGCAGCGACAGGATGCAGGCGACGAGCACGCGGAACGGGTCCCGCGTCGCCCCCGCCACCTCGGCGAGCGCGGTCGGGCTCCAGCGCGGGCGGCTGCGGCGCAGGCGCGCGACGACACGGGCGATGTCCACCGGCGGCCGCCGATCGAGGGACGCGCGAGCCCGGGCGCTCACGCGCTTTCACCGGCGAGGTGGAGCAGGGCCCGCACGCGGTCGGCGGCCGCCTGCGGCGGCTCCTGGGCGATCGCCTCGCACGCGGCGAGGAAGAGCCAGGCGCGCGTGGGCGTGGGCGCGGCGATCCGCGGCGTGACGAGCGTGCGCTCGAGGAGCTCCTCGATGGCCAGACGCACCTGCTCGCGCGCCCAGGCGAGGGCGAGCGCCGCGCTCTTGCTGCTGCGGGCCTTGAGCCACGCCTGGGCGACCGCGCGCGGCAGTGGCCCGTCGGGTGCGTGCGCCTCGGCGAGCAGCCCGAGCGCGTCGGCGAGCGCCGCGCCCCGGCGTCCCAGCGCGGTCAGCTCGCGGGCCACCGCGAGCAAGCGCTCCTCGGCCTCCGTCGGGCGGGGGGGCCGGGGCACGGGACGGGGACGCGGCGCCGCGAGGACCGGCCGGCGCGCGGCCGGCCGCGGGGCCGGGCGGCGGACGGGGGCGGCGCGCCGGGCGTCGCGGCGCGCCGGAGCGGTCTTCGACGAGCGGGCGGACGGGCGAGGCTTCGGGCGGGCCGTGGGCCGCCGGCGGCGTGGGCGCTCGGGCTTGCGCCGGCGGGAGCGGGCAGCCGGCTTTCGCCGGCGGGCGCGTGACATGCGGCCACGATAGCAGAGCAGCGCCGCGCGGCCGCGATCCCGCGGCGCCCGCCGGCTACTCGTAGCGGAGCGCCTCGATCGGGTCCAGCCGTGCCGCCTTCCGCGCGGGGTAGAAGCCGAAGAAGACCCCGACGGCGGCGGCGAAGAAGAACGCCAGGGCGATGGCCTCGGGGGCGACGAGCGTGTGCCACTCGGCGAGATAGCTGATGAGGCGGGAGCTGCCGAGGCCGACGCCGATGCCGACGAGGCCGCCGATGAGCGAGAGCGTGATGGCCTCCACCAGGAACTGCGTGAGGATGTCCCGGCCCCGGGCGCCGACGGCCATGCGGAGGCCGATCTCGCGCGTGCGCTCCGTGACCGACACCAGCATGATGTTCATGATGCCGATGCCGCCGACGAGGAGCGACACCGAGGCGATGGCCCCGAGCAGGTAGGTCATCACCTTCGACGACTCCTCCTGCGTCTGGAGCACCTCGGCGAGGTTCCGGAGCGTGAAGTCGTCGTCCTGGTAGGGCTGCAGCCGGTGGCGCTGCCGCAGGAGCGCCCGGACCTGCGCCTCGGCCTCGGCCATGGACTCGCCCTCCCGGACCTTGACGGAGAGCGAGCCCACCGTCCGGGCGTTGGCGTAGCTCCGGCCCAGGATGCGCTTGCGCGCCGTGGACAGGGGGATCATGATCGCGTCGTCCTGGTCCTGGCCCCACGACGTCTGCCCCTTGGGGGCCACCACGCCGACGATCGTGAAGGGCACCTTCTGCACGCGGATGATCTGCCCCATGGGGTCGGTGTCCCCGAAGAGGTTCTGGGCGACGGTGTGGCCGATCACCGCGACCTTCGTGCTGCCGTCGACGTCCTCCTGGGCGAACATGCGGCCGGCGGTGAGCCGCCAGTCGCGCGCCTCGAGGTACTCGGGCGTCACGCCGTAGGCGTTCGTCCACCAGTTCAGGTTCCCGAAGACGATCTGGACCCCACCCCGCAGCGTGGGCGCCGCCACCTGCACCAGGGGAATCTCCCGCGTGATCGCGACCGCGTCGTCCTCGGTCAGGCGCACGTACGTCCCGCTGCCCATCCGCACCCCGCTGCTGGTGCGGCTGCCGGGGAAGACGATGATCAGGTTCGAGCCCAGGCTCTGGATCTGCTCGGCGACCCGCGCCTGCGCCCCCGCCCCGATGCCCACCATGGCGATGACGGCGCCGACGCCGATGATGATGCCGAGCATGGTGAGCGCGCTCCGCAGCTTGTTGACGCGCAGTGAGCGCAGCGCGATCCGGACGGCGGGCAGCAGGTTCACGCCAGCGCCTCCTCGGGCCTCTGGGCGATCGCCCGGGCCGCGTCGAGCGGGACCTGCCGCTCGTCGGCGAGGAGGCGGCCGTCCCGGAAGAGCAGCACCCGGCTCGCGTACGCCGCGATGTCGTGCTCGTGGGTGACGAGGACGATCGTCAGGCCCTGCCCGTTCAGCTGCTGGAGCAGGCCCAGGATCTCCAGGCTCGTGCGCGTGTCCAGGTTGCCCGTGGGCTCGTCGGCGAGGACGACGGCCGGATCGTTCACGAGGGCCCGGGCGAGGGCGACCCGCTGCTGCTGGCCGCCCGACAGCTGGCTCGGGTGGTGGGCCGCGCGCTCGGCCAGGCCGACCGCGGCCAGCCGCGCGCCGGCCCGCTCGCGGCGTGCGCGGGCCGACACCCCCGCGTAGAGCAGCGGCAGCTCGACGTTCTCGAGCGCGGTCGTGCGCGGCAGGAGGTTGAACTGCTGGAAGACGAAGCCGATGCGGGCGTTGCGGACCCGCGCGAGCGCGTCACGGTCCAGCCCGGCGACGTCGCGACCGTCGAGCCAGTACCGGCCGGCGGTCGGGCGATCGAGACAGCCGAGCAGGTTCATGAAGGTGGACTTGCCGGACCCGGAGGGCCCCATCACGGCGACGAACTCGCCGCGCTCGATCGCCACGCTGACGCCGCGCAGGGCGTGCACGACGTGCGAGCCGAGCCGGTAGTCCTTGGTCAGGGCTTCCGTGGCGAGGATCGGCGGCATCACAGACGCAGCCGCGGTCCGGTGCCGGCCCGGCCGGGGGCCGTGCCGCTCACGGTGCCGACGATGACCTCCTGCCCCTCCTGCAGCTCGCCCCGCAACACCTCGGTGGTGCTGCCGTCGCTGAGCCCCAGCACGAGCGCGACGGCCCGCGGCCTGTCGCCGTCGACCACCCACACGCGGCCCGGCGTGCCCCCGCTCTCGCCGCCGTCCCGGCTGGCGAGCAGCGCATCGTAGCGGGCCCGCTGCTCCCCGGTGAGGATCTCCCGGATGCGGTCGCGGGTGACCTCGCGCATCTGGCGGGCCTGCGCCCGCCGCTCCTCTTCCGGAACGTTTCCCAGCGCGCTCAGCTGCTCGCGCCCCTCGCGGAGGATCGCCTCCAGGCGCTTCTGCTGGTCGGCGTCCAGGCCCAGGCTCGCCGTGAGGCGGTCGCGGATCTGCTCCAGCGACGGGCGCCCCTCGCGGCCCGGGCGGGCGGGGCCGGGCGGTGCGGAGGCCGGCCCGCCGCCCCGCGCGGCCGGGCTCGGGCCGGACGGGTCGGCGTCGACGCCGACGGGCCGGTAGCGGAGCGCCGCGTTCGGCACCTTGAGGACGCTCGGCTTCTCCTCCACGACGAGCTTCACGTTGGCGGTCATGCCGGGCAGGAGCCGGCCGCCGGGATTGTCGACGCCGAGGACGACGGTGTAGGTGACCACGTTCTGCACGACGAGGGCGGCCTTGCGGATCTGGACCACGGCGCCCGTGAAGGACTGCCCGGGGAAGGCATCGACCGTGAACGTGGCGCGGTCGCCGACGGTCACCCGGCCGATGTCGGCCTCGTCCACGCTCGTCTCGACCTGCATCTTCGTCAGGTCCTGGGCGATCGTGAAGAGCGTCGGCGCTTGCAGGCTCGCCGCCACCGTCTGGCCCACGTCGACCTGGCGCGAGACGACCACGCCGTTGACCGGGGCCCGGATGAACGTGTGCTCGAGGTCGACCCTGGCCTGGGCGAGGGCCGCCTGCTTCTGGCGCACCTGGGCGCGAGCGGACTGGAGCATCGCCTCGGCCACCCGGAGCTGGGCGGTGGCCGACTGGATGCCGGCGGCCACGGCCTGCTCCTTGGCGCGGGTGGCCTCGAGCTCGGCCACGGCCGAGTCGTGGGTGGCCTCCGCGGTGTCGCGCTCGCTGCGGGCGATGAGCTCGCGCCGGAAGAGCTCGTTCTTCCGCTCCAGGTCCCGCCGGGCATCGACGACGGCCACCTGGGCCTTGGCCGTCTGCGCGCGCGCCTCGGCGTGCGCGGCCCGGGCGTTCTCGACCTCCGCGCGGGCGCGCTCCACCTGGGCCTGCTGGTTCAGGACGCTCGCCTGGGTGTTCTCGAGATCGGCCTGGGCCTGGTTGACCTTGGCCTCGAACGTGGCCGGGTCGATGCGGGCGATCACCTGGCCGCGCTCGACGATGGAGTTGAAGTCGGCGAAGAGCTCGCGGACCTGGCCCGAGACCTGGCTGCCCACCAGCACGGTGGTGACCGCGTTCAGGTTTCCGGTGGCCGAGACGGAGGCGACCAGGGGGCCGCGCTCGACGGGGACCGTGCGGTACCGGGGGGCGTTGCCGCGGCTCTGGGTGTAGAGGTACGCCCAGACACCGGCCCCGGCCAGGGCCGCCACGACGACGAGGGAGACGACGCGCTTCATCGACATTGTGACGGGCCGGGCGCGGGCGCTATTCCCCCGTCATCGCCGCCCGATCGCGCGCTCCAGCCGGGCCACCGCGATGCGATAGTCGGCCAGCGCCTGGGCCTCGGTGTTCTGGGCCTGCGTGAGGAAGAGCTGCGCGTCTGTCAGCTCCAGGATCGTCCCGACACCCGCGTCGAACCGGCCCTGGGCCAGCCGGAAGTTCTCCTGGGCGGACGCGACCGCGACCTGGGCCGCCTGGATGCGCTCCTCGGCCTCCTGGACGCTGATCTGGGCCTGCTCGACCTCGCGGGCGATGTCGAGGTCGCTGGCCCGGACACGAGCCCTGGCGCCGTCCACGAGGGCCTTGGCCTCGCGGAACCGGGCGATGCGGTTGCCGCCGTCGAAGATGGTCCAGGACAGGGCGAGGCCGACCTCCCAGATCTCGTCGAGATCCGAGCGCGTGCCGCCGTAGAAGGCGTTGGCGGTGATGTCGGGGAAGAAGTCGCGGACGGCGCGCCGCGCCCGGGCCTCGGCCTCCTCGACCTGCAGCCGGACCTGCCGCGACTCCGGCCGCTCGCGCAGCGCCTCGCCGATGAGCTGCACGCGCTCGAGGCCCGTCGGCGCGTAGACGAGGACGTCCTGGACCTGCGTCGGCGTGTCGACGGGGATCCCCATGGCGGTGTTCAGCGCGACGCGCGACAGCCGCTCGGCGTTGCGGGCGCGGATGAGGTCCACGCGGGCGTTCGCCACGTCGACCTCGGCGCGGGCCACGTCGGACTTCGGCCGCGTGCCGACGTCGAAGAATCCCCGCGCGGAGCGGAGGTTGAGATCGGCGCGCTCCACCGCCTGCTCCTGGACGCGGATCAGCCGCTGCGCGAAATTGATGTTGATGAACGCTTCCTTCACGGCCAGGGCGATCAGCTGTCGCTGGAGCTCGACGTCCTCCTGGGCCACCTCGGCGACCCTGCGCGCGGCCTCGGTGGAGGCGAACGTCTTGCCGAAGTCGAACAGCACCTGGGACAGCGAGACGCGTGCCACCGTCGTCTCCTCGAAGGAGCGCGACCGGGTCACCGCCGTGGTCTGCCCGTCGAGAACGCTCGTCGACAGGGCGGAGCTCTCGGAGCGGGCGGTCGTCACGGAGCCGAAGATCTGGGGGAGGAGCGGCGAGAAGGCCTGGTCCACGCGGTGGCTGGCGGCGACGTAGTCGGCGAGGCGGGCCTGGATCTGGGGCTGCGTGTCGAGGGCGATCGCCACCGCCTGCTCGACGGTGAGCGGCTGCGCGAGCGCGCGCGCGACGGCGGGCGGCACGGCCGGCTCGGGGCCGGGCGCGGGCGGCTGCTGTGCCGCGGCAGGTGACGCGGCGGCGAGGCACAGCACGAGAACCGCCCCCCACACGATCGGCCTCATCGAGCTCTCTCCCCGGATCGGCGCCCCTACGCCGCAAGTCGCCGTGGTGTTTGCGCGTCAGGATAACACGCGGCCTCCGGCCGGCCGGTGGAGGGCCGGTGGACAGATGGTGGATGGGCGGTGGACATGTTTTTCCTTGACGACCTCTAGATTGAGTGTGTACCTTCGCCGGCACCACAAGATATAGGGAGGACCGCCCATGCTGTCTGACACACGCCCCTCCAAGGTGGGTCAGTGGACCGAACCGGCCCTGCGGGTGCTCCGGGAGCGGTACCTGCTCCGGGATGACCAGGGGGCGGTCTGCGAAACCCCCGAGGAGATGTGCTGGCGTGTGGCCCAGTCGATCGCCGCCGGCGAGGCGCGCTACGGCCGGAGCCCCGCGGCCGTGCGCGAGGTGGCCGAGGCCTTCTACGACATGATGGTGGAGGCCTACTTCGTCCCGAACTCCCCCACGCTCATGAACGCCGGCAAGGGCAACGGCCTGCAGTACTCGGCCTGCTACGTCCTCCCGGTCGGCGACTCCATGGAGGAGATCTTCGACTCCGTGAAGGCGGCCGCCATCATCCACAAGTCGGGCGGAGGCACGGGCTTCGCGTTCTCCCGGCTGCGGCCCAAGGACGACGTGGTCAACTCCACGGGAGGCCGGGCCTCGGGCCCGGTGTCGTTCCTGCGCGTCTTCAACGGCGCGACCGAGGCGGTGAAGCAGGGGGGCACGCGGCGGGGCGCCAACATGGGCATCCTGCGCGTCGACCACCCCGACATCCTCGAGTTCATCGACTGCAAGCTCGACGGCGGGATCACCAACTTCAACATCTCCGTGGCGGCGACCGACGCCTTCATGGACGCCCTCGTCCGCGGCGAGGAGTACGACCTGATCAACCCGCGGAGCGGTGCGCCCGTCGGGCGGCTGTCGGCCCGGGAGGTGTTCGACCGCATCGTGCGCGCCGCCTGGCGGACCGGCGACCCCGGCATGGTCTTCATCGACCGCATCAACGCCAGCCCGGCCAATCCCACGCCGGCGATGGGGCAGGTGGAGGCCACGAACCCCTGCGTCACGGGCGACACCCTGATCCACACGACGCGGGGGCTGCTGCGCGCCGCCGCGCTGTCGAAGTCGGCCGAGGCGGTCGACGTCACCCTCGACGCCCGGTTCGACGCGGGTGACGTCGGCCCCGCCTCGTCGGTGTTCGAGACCGGCGTGAGGTCGGTCTTCCGCCTGCGCACCGTCGAGGGGTACGAGGTGCGACTCACCGCCGACCACCGGGTCATGACCGCGCGGGGATGGCGTCGCGCCGACGAGCTCGAGCCGGGCGCCCTGATCCACATCGTGAATCGCAAGGGCGGCTTCGGGGAGGCGGGAACGCTCGCGGAGGGCCGCCTCCTCGGCTGGCTCGTCGGCGACGGCCACATCCGACCCGACAAGGGCGTGACCCTGCGCTTCCACGGCGAGGAGAAGCGGGAGCTGGCCCCGCTGTTCGCCGACCACATGAACGAGGTCCTCGCCTCCCGGTCCGCCGACCGCCATCACGTCTCGGCGGTGGACATCACGAACCGTGACCAGGCGACCGTGAGCTCCGCGCGGTTCGCGCGCACGATCCTCGAGACCTACGGCATCACGCAGGCGAACAAGGTCGACGGCGTTCCCGACGGCGTGCTCGCCGGCTCCGAGGAGCTCCAGCGCGGATTCTTGCAGGCCCTCTTCACCGCCGACGGCCACGTCAGCGGCGCGACGGGCACCGCGCTCCACGTGCGGCTCACGTCGGTCTCGCTGCCGCTGCTCCGGGACGTGCAGCGCATGCTGCTCAACTTCGGGATCGCTTCCCGGATCTACGCGGAGCGCCACCCGGCGCGCCGCATCGAGCTGCCCGACGGCCACGGCGGCGTGAAGGACTACGAGTGCCAGCCGGGTCACGACCTGGCGATCGCCAGAGAGAACCTGATCCCGTTCAGCCGGGAGATCGGATTCCTCAGCGCGCGCAAGCAGGGCCGGCTGACCCGGCTGGTCTCGGCGTCCGCGCGCCGTCCGTACCGGGAGACGTTCCTCGCCCGCTTCCGGGCGCTCGAGCCGGAGGGGGAGGAGGTCGTCTACGATCTCAAGGAGCCTCTCACCCACAGCTTCGTGGCCAACGGGCTCGTCGTCCACAATTGCGGCGAGCAGCCGCTCTTGCCGAACGAGGCGTGCAACCTCGGCTCGCTCAACGTGGCGCGGTTCGCGCAGCGGACCGACGACGGCGAGTGGACGATGGACTGGGACGAGATGGAGCGGGTCATCCGGCTGGCCGTCCGGTTCCTGGACGACGTCATCGAGATGAACCCGTACCCGTTGCCGGAGATCGACGCGACGGTGAAGTCGAATCGCCGCATCGGGCTCGGGGTCATGGGCTGGGCCGACCTGCTCTTCCTCCTCGGCATCCCGTACGACAGCCAGGAGGCGATCGAGCTCGGCACCCGCCTCATGGCCTTCATCAAGGACAAGAGCCACGACCAGTGCGCGCGGCTCGCCGAGGAGCGCGGCCCCTTCCCGAACTGGAACCGGTCGATCTACGCCCAGGGACGGCCGATGCGCAACTCCACGGTCACGACGATCGCCCCCACGGGGACCATCTCGATGATCGCCGGCTGCTCCTCGGGCATCGAGCCGATCTTCGCGCTGGCCTTCCAGCACCGGGTGAAGAACCCGGACGGCGAGCGCGTGCTCACGTTCGTCAACGAGACCTTCGAGCGCCTGGCGCGCGAGCGCGGATTCTACTCCGACGCGCTCATGCAGGAGATCGCCCGCCGGGGGACACTGCACGGCATCCCCGGCGTGCCGGAGGAGGCCGAGCGCGTCTTCAAGACGGCCCACGAGATCCCCTACGAGTGGCACGTGCGGCACCAGGCCGCGTTCCAGGCCCACACGGACAACGGCGTGAGCAAGACGATCAACCTGCCGAACGAGGCGGGCGAGGAGGACGTGGCGGCCGCCTACCGGCTGGCCTGGGAGCTCGGCTGCCTGGGCATCACGGTCTTCCGCGATGGCTGCAAGGGCGAGCAGGTCCTCCACGTCGGGGTCAAGGACAGGGCGGCGCCGAGCGTGCCGGCGCCCGGCCCGGCGGTCGTCCGGCCGCGGCCGCACAGCCTCTCGGGCCGCACCTACCGGAGCGAGACGCCCATCGGCACGGCGTTCATCACCGTGAACGAGACGCCGGACGGCGAGCCGTTCGAGGTGTTCGTGCAGGTCGGCAAGGGCGGCTCGGACACCATGGCGGTGGCCGAGGCGCTCGGACGGCTGATCTCGCTCACGCTGAGGCTGCCGTCGCCGATGTCGGCGCAGCGCCGGCTGGAGGAGATCATCAGCCAGCTCTCGCGGATCGGCGGGGCCCAGCCGCTGGGGTTCGGCAAGGGCAAGGTCCTGTCGCTGCCCGATGCCCTCGCTCGCACGCTCGCCCAGCACACCGGCCAGCTGAAGACGGACCTCGACCCGCCGCGCGACGGCGAGACAGCGGGCCGGCGCCGGATCGGGGATCTCTGCAAGGAGTGTGGGCAGGCGACGTTCGTCTACGAGGAGGGGTGCAAGAAGTGCCTCTCCTGCGGATTCAACGAGTGCTAGCGCGGCTGATCCTCCGCCGGCTGCGCGCGGCGCGCGCCGGGCGCCAGCGCCGCCGCCGCCGCCCGC
>JAICGY010000115.1 GCA_025922915.1 Candidatus Methylomirabilota bacterium
GCCCTCGGTGAGGATCTCAGCAGAGCCGATGTGAGGGGCCGGAAGCTGCGCAGCGGCCACCGCCCACGGCGTTGAGAGCGTGCTACGCACCGCGCTCGGCCAGGCTTTCCTTGATTTTCGTGTCTCACTTCAGTGGTGCGCCCGCCTGCGATGCGAGCCGGGTGGCGCGTCGCGCTACACTGACCCCATGCCCATCGACTATCCGTGGACCGACACGCCTGCGCCCGGGCGCGCGCGGGAGATCGCTCCGGGCGTCTGCTGGATCCGGATGCCCCTGCCGTTCGCGCTCGACCACATCAACCTCTGGCTCCTGGAGGACGGGCCGGGCTGGGCCATCGTGGATACGGGTGTCGGTCTCGACGACACGCGCGCTCTCTGGGAGCAGCTGCTCCCCGACGATTTGGCCGGCCGCCCGGTCACGCGCGTCGTCGTCACGCACTTCCATCCCGATCACATGGGGAACGCCGGGTGGCTGACGGCACGCTTCGGTGTCGACCTCTGGTGCACCCAGCCGGAGTGGCTGATCGCCCAGGTCGCCTGGCGCAGCCGGGAGGCGGGCGATGCGGAGGCGCGGCTGGGGCACTACCGGCGCAACGGGTGCGACGACGACGCCCTCGAGGCGCTCCGCGGTCGCGGCAACCATTACCCGCGGCTCGTGCCGGCCCTCTCCCCGGCGTTCAGGGCGCTGCGCGAGGGGGAGCCGCTGGTCGTCGGCGGTCGGCGCTGGGAGGTCATCGTGGGGCGCGGGCACTCGCCCGAGCACGCCGCGCTCTGGTGCGCGGAGGCGAACGTGCTCATCTCCGGCGATCAGATCCTGCCGAAGATCACCACGAACGTCAGCGTCTGGCCCGACCAGCCGTCGGCGAACCCGCTGCGCCTCTACCTGGGCTCGCTCGAGCGATTCCGGGCGGTGGCCGCGGACGCTCTCGTTCTGCCCTCGCACAACCTTCCGTTCCGGGGCGTGCACGAGCGCGTCGGCGAGCTCAAGACGCACCACGCCGCGCGGCTGGCGGAGACGCTCGACGCGCTCACCGAGCCGCGCACGGCGGCCGACGTGGTGCCCTTCCTTTTCCGCCGGCAGCTCGACGCCCACCAGCTGGCCTTTGCGCTCGGCGAGGCCCTGGCGCACCTGCACTTCCTCGAGGCCGACGGCCGCGCCGAGCGCCTGATCGGCCCCGACGGGCTTCACCGCTTTCAGAAGGCCTGACGGATGAGGCACGCGCCCGCCGCCGAGCCATTGGTCAGCGACTGATCAATGCCGTGAGTATCGGCGGCAGCGAGCTCTGGCAGTAGGCGCGCTCGGTCCCGGAACGGTCTCGTAGCTCTCTCCCGAGACCGACAGCCTCATGGCGTCTCCCGATTGACTCTCGACCTGGACCGTGGGAGCATCGGGCCCCCCAATGCCGCAGTGACTGCCATATGACTGGACATGGGAGGGAGGGGCAAAGAGCGCATCCTTTAGGTGGTCGACGAGACCAGCGCCCCTTCACCCTCGGCTCAGGGAGGGCACATGGGTAGCTCCACGGCTTGCACGCTCGTCTGTGTCCTGATGACCTCGCTCGGCGTCCTGTTCCCGGCGCGCGCTGTCTCCGCAGCCGACGTCGAGATCGTCGTCCGTTACGGCGAGAACCCACCCGTCAGCGAGTTCAACAACGTTCAACCGGCGGACGCCGTGGCGAGTGTCGTCGCGGAACCCAGCGCGACCCGGCTCCTCTATGGGGAGGTCGTCGCGGCGCCCTTCCGGCTGACCTTCGCCACGGGAGGTCTGATCGTGGAGCAGGGAGTCCACATCGAGGCCGACTTCCGTCAGGTCTTCTCGCTCGGACGGCTGATCTTCGTGCCCGGGCTCACGAGGGGTGGTGAGCCCACCGGTGTCGATCTGCGGGTCGCGGCGACACTGACGAAGCCCGCAGGGTTCGATGAGCCCGTGATCGTCACCTTGCCCCTCGCCATCGAGACCTTCAGAACGGAAAGCGGCTCGGGAGAGCTGTGGGGGACCGGGGGTCAGATCACGTTTCCCCCTACCTTTCCCACCATCGAGCTCACGGCGGGCGAAGCCCGGTTCAAGCTGAGACTGCTCGGCTTCGGCTCCGTCGATGCCGCGGGCACGGTCACGACCATGCCCGGGTTCGTGCTCGTCGACGAGCCGGTCGCCACCGCCGAGCTGCTGGCGGTCATCGAGCCGGCCTGTCCGGACCGCGAGGACGTCACTCCGATCCGCGAGGCGATCACCAGCATAGGGCGGTGCGGTCCGGACTTCCTCGGTCCCAAGACCCCGCAGTGGGGCCGGTTCGGAGTCAGGCCGATCCTCGAGGCCGATTCGGGCGACACCCTCGAGGTGGAATGCAGCGAGAGCCACATCTTCAGCGACGGCGCCTTCCAGATGTTCTACAGCCCGGCGGGCAGTCCTTTTCGCCTCCGCGTGGGCCTCTGCCCGTTCGACGGCGGCTGCAACTCCGCGTGGTTCACCCATACCGGCGACCAGGACAACAACGGGAAGCCGGATTGCCTGCTCGGCACGCGATGGGTGTCCAAGGACTACCACACCAACGACAAGCTCCCCAATCCGTGGACTCTCGAGCTCGACGTGTTCGAGGACAAGCTGGACTGGGCGGTGATCGTCTACGACGTGACGAGCAACTTCCTGGACAAGAGGGACTTCAAGTTCGACTACAACCTGGGCCCGGGGGTCACGACGGTCCCCTTCGACGTGTGCTCGGGAAGCACCATCGCCAAGCCGGAGGCCGGGCAGGTGGACATCATGTCCGTCACCGATCCGCCGCTCGGGCCCGAGACGGAGGCGTTCTTCGACGAGGTGCTGGCGGCGCTGGCCCAGATCCCGCCCAGCGGAGTCCCGATGAGCGAGGGCCGGTCCAGGGAGTGCGACTTCGATGGCGACGGGCGTTGTGACGGCGCCGACCTGCAGCTATTCGAGACGGCCGTGGGCACCTGCTTGTTCGAGGTCGGCTATCATCCGCAGGCCGACAGCGACGGGAGCGGATGCGTCGACGCGCAGGATCGCTTCCATCTGTTCCAGGCGGACGGCGACGGCGACGGCATCCCCGATACTGCCGACAACTGTCTCACGGTGGCGAACCCCGGCCAGGCCGATGGCAATGGCGATGGCGTGGGCGACGCCTGCACGTCGACGGTGGTCGGTGATCTGGACAACGATGGCGACGTCGATCTCGACGACCTCAACATCGTGCTCGCCGGCCGGAACACGGTAGCGATGGCGCCGGATGATCCGAGGGATCTGGATGAGGACGACCGCATCACAGTACTCGACGCACGGAAGCTGATGCTGCTCTGCACGAGAGTCCGGTGCGCGACACAGTAGTCCGGAGGGGCGCAGGCATGAACACACTTCTCGTCACGATGCTGGGTGCCGCGTTGCTGCTCTTGTCGGCTGGGCGCGCCACGGCCGCCACGCTCCAGTTCGATCCCGCGGTCCAGACCGTCTCGGCCGGCTCGACGGTGACCGTCGAGCTCGTGATCTCGGATCTTGGGAACGGGGCCGCACCTTCGCTCTCGGCGTTCGATCTCGACGTCACCTTCGACGACAGCATCCTGTCCTTTCTGGGCTTCGTGTTCGGCGATCCGATCCTGGGCGACCAGCTGGATCTGCTCGGTCTGGGCAGCATCACCGGTGTGCTGCCGGGCGCCGGCACCGTGAATGTGTTCGAGGTATCGTTCGATCCCCCCGCCGACTTGAATGGCCTTCAGGCCGACGCCTTCACGCTCGGCACGCTGAGCTTCAGCGCCCTGTCCACCGGAGTGAGCGATCTCGGACTGTCGGTCAACGATCTGGGCGACGCCGGCGGGGACCCGGTCGCGGTCGAGCTCGTGGGTGGCCGGGTCGCGGTGAGTGCCGTCGCCGTTCCGGGGCCCCCGTCTCTCCTGCTCGTGCTCGGCGGAGTCGTCGGCTGGGCGGCCGTCCGGGCGCGCAGGGCGTCCGCCGGCGCGAGGGGCCGGCTCAGAAGGTGAGGCGCAGCCCCCCGCGCACGAGGCGGGGGGCGCCGATGGACGTGACGCCCTCGCTCGTGCGGGCCACGGCGTACTCGCGGTCGAAGAGGTTCTCCACCGCGAGGAAGACCTCGGCCCACCGCGTGAGCTGCCGCGCGAGGAGCACGTCGAGGACGACGTAGGCGCCGAGGGGCAGGGTGTTGAGGTCGTCCTCGTAGGCCTGCCCCACGTAGCGGGCGGTGACGGAGGCGGTGAGGATCGAGGGGTTGCGGTAGCGGACGCCGAGGGTGACGGTGTGCTCCGGCACCTGCGCGAGCCGCTTGCCCTCGAGCGCACGCTGCGCCGGAGCGTCCACCACGCGGGCGTCGCTGAAGAGCCAGGCGGCGAGCACGCGCCAGTCGCGGGCGGGGGTGATCTCCACCTCGGCCTCGACGCCGCGGATCCGGGCCAGGTCGAGGTTCTGCCGCTGCCGGCAGGTGGTGCCCGGCGGGCAGTCGGGGAGCGGCGTGTCGAGCGTCACGTTCGCGATCAGGTCCTCGACCTCCGTCCAGAACCCGGTGATGCGGGCCTCGACGGGTCCCCACCGCTGCTGGACGCCGGCCTCGCCGCCGACGAGCTGCTCCGGCTCGAGCTCCGCGTTGGCCGCCGTCACGTCGTTGCGCACGCGGAACACCCGGTACAGCTCGTTGATGGTCGGGACGCGGAACCCCTGGTAGACGGACGCGCGCAGCGTGGTCGTCGGCGTGACCCGGACGCGCCCGGCCACGCGCGGGCTCAGGCCGAGCCAGTCCCGGTCGTCGAAGGTCTGGCGCGCGGGCACGCCGGCGGGGGGCGGCGTGTCGCGCCGGGCGCCCTCGGTGGCGGTCCAGTAATCGGCGCGCACGCCGGCGACCAGCTCCCAGGCCGGCGACGGTGACCACACGTCCTGCACGAACACGCCGCCGAGCCACTGCTCGCCGCCCGCGATGCGGGTCCGCGCGAAGTTGCCCGCGACGAAGACGCGCTCGCGCGTCTCGCCCTCGGTCCACCGCGCCTCGGCGCCGGCGGCGAGGAGATGATCGCCGAACCGCCGGCTCCACTGCAGCCAGCCGCCGGCGGAGGTGGTGGGCACCGTCTGGTCGAGGGCGAGGGTCTCGGAGCTCCGGTCGGCGGCCTGGGCGGAGAACGTACTCCGGAACTCCTGCAGGTGCGCGTACACGGTGGCGCGCCACTCGTCGTCGCCTGCTCGCAGGCGACCGCCGAGGCCGACGATGCCGGACTCCGTCTCGTTCACCTGGAGCGGCGTGCCGTTGCCACGGTCCTCGTCGAAGTAGTTGCCCATCACGAAGACGGAGGCGTCCGGCGAGAGGGCCAGCTCGAGGCGGCCGTTGAACACCGCGTGCCGGGACTCGGCGTCGATGTCGATCGGGCCCCGGTCGGATCGCTTCACGATCGGATAGCCGCCGGTCTCGAAGTGCCGGCCCTCCAAGCTCAGCTGCGCCGGCCCCCACGCCTCGGTCAGCAGCAGGTCCACGAGGTGGGTGTCGTGCGAGCCGTAGCTCGCCTCGAGCTCCGCGCTCCGCTCCCTCGGCGTCGCGGTGACGACATGGACGACGCCGCCCAGCGCGTAGTTGCCCCACACGCTCGAGCCGCCGCCGCGCACGACCTCGATCTGCTCGACGCCGAGGAGCGGGAGGCGGCTCCACGGCACCCACCCGCCGAAGGGATCGTTGAGCGGCACGCCGTCCAGCAGCACGAGCGCGCGGCTGGTCCCGCTGGGGCCGATGCCCCGGAGTGAGAGACCCTGGGTCGTCGGGTGGGCGACGACGCTGGAGGACCGGCGGAAGAGGCTGAACCCGGGCACCTGGCGCAGCAGGTCGTCGACCGTCTGGCTCGCCGACTCGCGGATGTCCTCGCCCGTGACCACGGTGACGCTGGCGGGCGCCTCGTCCGCGCGCTGCTCGAGGCGGCTCGGCGTCACCACCACCGGCGCCAGGCGCACCGGCGCCTCGGGCTCCTGGGCGGCGGCGGGCACGACGGGGAAGGCGAGGATGACGGCGACGAGGAGCGCGGCCCGCGCGGAGGCGGCGCGGGCCAGCCACGCGAGTGCGTACCACCGCCGCTCGACCGTGCTCATCGCCGTCCGCTCGGATACCCGGACCCTGGGCCAGGAACAGTACCCCGGCGCGCCGCACGTTGACAAGCGCCCCCGCGCGTATTACGGAGAGCGCACCAGGATTCGTCGTGGACGCGTACCCCTACGCGGAGGTGTCACCATGAGCCCCTCTCGCCTCGCGCGCCCGCTGACCGTTCTTCTCCTCGGCGGCGGCCTCCTCTGGCCGTCCGCCGCCCAAGCGCAGCAGCCGGCCTGGAAGCAGGGACAGCCGCCCTCGATGTCGACCTCGCCCCTGGCGCCCATCCCGGCGCCGCCGTCCCCGACGCCGGCCGCCCAGATCCCGGTCGACAAGATCAAGCTGCCCCCGGGCTTCAAGATCAGCGTCTGGGCCGACGGCATCAGCAACGCCCGCAGCATGACGTTCGGCGACCGGGGCACGGTGTTCCTGGGCAGCCGCGTCGCCGGTAACGTCTACGCCGTCGTCGACCGGGGCGGCAAGCGCGAGGTGAAGGTCGTCGCCAAGGGGCTGATGCAGCCCAGCGGCGTCCTCTTCAAGGACGGCGCCCTCTACGTCGCGGAGATCCCGCGCCTGCTCAAGTTCGAGAACATCGAGGCGAGCCTCGACAGCCCGCCGGCGCCCAAGGTGCTCTACGAGTACCCGAAGGAGTCGCACCACAACTGGCGCTACCTGGCGCTCGGCCCCGACGGCAAGCTCTACTTCAACATGGGCGCGCCGTGCAACATCTGCGACCCGCCCGACACCCACGCCAACATCTCGCGCATCAATCTCGACGGCACCGGCTTCGAGTACTACGCGCGCGGCGTGCGCAACAGCGTGGGCTTCGACTGGCACCCGGTCACGAAGGAGCTCTACTTCACCAACCACGGGCGGGACTGGATGGGCGACGACGTCCCGAACGACACGCTGCACCACGCGCCCCGGCCCGGGCTGCACTTCGGCTACCCGCACTGTCACCAGGGTGACATCCAGGATCCCGACTTCGGCGCCGGCCGCGCGTGCAGCGAGTTCGCGCCGCCGCTGCTGAAGCTGGGGCCGCACGTGGCCGCGATGGGAATCCGGTTCTACACCGGCAGCATGTTCCCCTCGGAGTACCGCCATCGCGCGTTCATCGCGCTCAAGGGATCGTGGAACCGCACGCAGAAGAGCGGCTACCGCATCATGACGGTCGAGCTCCGGCCGGGCGCGCCGCCCAGGTACGAGGTGTTCGCCGATGGCTTCCGCGACGGCGACAAGGTCCTCGGCCGGCCGACCTACATCCAGTGGATGCCCGACGGATCGATGCTGGTCTCCGACGACTACCACGGGGCGATCTACCGCATCACGTACCAGCCCTGATCCCGTGACGGAGGGGGCCTCGCCGGGCCCCCTCCGTCCGTCGGCGCCCCGATGACCTCCCGATCCGTCGCCCTGGCCGTCCTCTCCGTGATCGCCCTGCTCGGCGCCCTCACCGCCGCCGCGACCACCGGCACGCCGGCCGTCGACGTCGAGGCCGGGCGCCGGAAGGCCGAGGTCTGCGCGCAGTGTCACGGTCCCGACGGCAACGCGACCGCGCCCGGGACGCCCTCGATCGCCGGCATGCCCGCCTTCTACACGCACTGGCAGCTCATCATGTACCGCGACGGGCGGCGCCGCGATCCGCAGATGACGCCGTTCGCCGAGCGGCTGGGCGAGGGCGACCTGGCCGACGTGGCGGCCTTCTACGCCGCGCAGAGGGCGACCGCGCGACCCGCCTCCACCGACCCCGCCCGCGTCGCGGCCGGCCGGCCGCTCGCCGAGAAGTTCCACTGCACCTCGTGCCACGGGCCGCGGCTGCTGGGCCAGGGCCAGGTCCCCCGGCTGGCCGGACAGGACTTCGACTACCTCATGAAGCGGCTGAGCGGGTACAAGGCCAAGTCCGCCAGCGATCTCGATGGCATGATGACGATGGTGGCGCAGGGCCTGACCGCCGCCGACATCGAGAGCCTCGTGCACTTCATGGCCAGCCTGCCGCCGGCGCCATAGCATCCCTCGGGGGGCTCCCCGCATCCCTTAGACTACGAGCATGAGTGCCCGGACATCGCTCTCCGCCTCCACGAGCGCCGAGGCCGCCCTCCCTGCCGAGGTGGCCGGCTGGCCGTTCCCGGTCGCCCTGAGCCTGGAGCCCCTGATCCAGTTCTGGACGGGCGCCCGGGACGCCGAGGACTGCTCGGCGCGCGGGGCCCTCGCCGGGATCATCGGCCGGGAGATCGCCAAGGTCCCGGAGCTGCGGGGCACGATCGCCGATCCGGCCGTCCTCGAGCCGCACCGAGACGTGCTGGACGTGCTGATGGCGGCCGCGTTCCCGCCCGCGCTCTGCGAGCAGGAGTACGGCGCCGCGCTGATCCCGTACGTCCTGCAATCGTTCTACGCCACGCCGGCCGCCGGGCGCCTGCTCATCGGCCCGGACGGGCGGCTGCGCGGACGGGTCAACCTGGCGCCGTCGCTGGTCGCCTCCATCCGCCGCGCGATGGCGTACGCCGTGGTGCTCGACCGCGTCTACGGGATCCGGCTCGAGCTCGACTATCCGATCGTCCTGACGGTCCCCGATCCCGACACGGGCCTGGACCGTCACTTCAAGGTGCTGCTCGACCCGCGGTTCATCGAGGTCGAGGTGCAGGGCGACCCGCCGCCGCTGCCTCCCGGCTCTCGCGAGCGGCTGCCCGCCGCCCTCATGACGCCCGACGTCCTCGCGGACCTGCTGCCGTCCGACCGCTTCCGGCTCCGGGGCTTCCTCCTCTTCCGCGCCATCGAGATCACCGACCAGGAGGTCCTGTCGGCGATCAAGCGAGACCTGATCGACCGCGAGTCCATCGTGTCGAGCGCCCGCTTCGAGGGGCTGCAGGCGCGCCTGCGCACGCTCCTGCGCCGGCCCCTGCTGCACTTCGGCCTCGCCGTCCTCGAGGGCGATCGGGTGCTGGTGCTGAACTGCAGCACCCGCATGGAGCGCGAGTGCATCTTCGCGGACTCCCGCCACCACGACATCCGGGAGTTCGAGGGCTCGATCTACGCGCGGGCGGTGCAGACGGGCACGCCCGTCATCGTCGGCGACCTCGCGGCCCACCCGGGGCGCACCGCCGTGGACGAGCACATCCTCGCCTCCGGCGTGCGCACGCTGCTGGTCGCGCCCCTGCACTACCAGGACCGCGTGATCGGCACGCTCGAGCTCAGCTCGCCGGAGGCCCACGATCTGGACGCCACGCACCTGCCGAAGCTGCAGGAGGTCCTGCCGCTGTTCTCCATGGCCGTGCAGCGGAGCATGGAGGAGCTGAACACCCGGATCCAGGCCGTGATCAAGGAGAAGGCGACCGCCATCCATCCGGTCGTCGAGTGGAAGTTCCGGCGCGCCGTCCTGAACTCGCTCGAGCGGCATCCGGAGGCCCCCGCGTTCGAGATGGATCCGATCGTCTTCGACCGCGTCTACCCGCTCTACGGCCTGGCCGACGTGCGCGGCTCGTCGACGCAGCGCGCCCGCGCCATCCAGGTGGACCTGCTCGGGCAGCTGGCGCTGGCCCGCGAGGTCGTCGACGCGGCCCACCGGGGGCGGGCCCTGCCGGTCCTCCACGAGCTGCTGTACCGGCTCGACCGGCACGCGGGGCACATCGAGGTGAACCTGAGCTCGGGCGACGAGACGGGCGTGCTCGCATTTCTCCAGGGGGAGATCGAGCCGCTCCTCGACCACCTGGCCGGCTTCGGGCCGGCCGTGCGGGAGCGGGCGGCCGCCTACCGCGCCGCCCTGGACCCGCGGCTCGGGACCGTCTACGCCGAGCGCCGGCGCTTCGAGGAGAGCCTCACCGCGCTCACCGACGCGGTCTCGGGCTATCTCGACCTCGAGGAGCAGGCGGCCCAGGCGATGTTCCCGCACTACTTCGAGAAGCAGAAGACGGACGGCGTCGACTACCAGATCTTCGTGGGCGCCTCCCTGCTCGAGGACGGCGGCTTCGATCCGCTCTACCTCAAGAACCTCCGCCTGTGGCAGCTCATGGTCGCCTGCGGGATCGCGCTGCGCAGCCACCAGCTGGGCCCGCGCCTGTCCGTGCCGCTGGAGATCGCGCAGCTCGTGCTCGCCCAGTCCGCGCCGCTCGCCATCCGCTTCCGCTTCGACGAGAAGCGCTTCGACGTCGACGGTGCGTACAACATGCGCTACGAGATCATGAAGAAGCGGATCGACAAGGCCGTGGTGCGCGCCACCACGGAGCGTCTCACCCAGCCGGGGCGGCTCGCCATCGTGTACGGCCAGCCCGCGGAGGCGGCGGAGTACCGCGGCTACGTCGAGTATCTGCAGTCGCTCGGCTACCTGGCCCCGGGCGTCGAGGATCTGGCGCTGGACGAGCTGCAGGGGGTCAGCGGGCTGCGTGCGCTGCGCGTGACGGTGGATCTGGGGAGCCCGGCCATCGAACGCGCCCAGGCGGCGCTGGCTCTCGATCGCGGCGTCTGACGCGACGAGCCGGGTGTTCGTCGGCACGCGGGGACGGGCGGGGCCGGGGGCGCCCTCCCGGGAGCACGCTATCCGCCTTGCGCGCCGCGCAGTAGTCCGACCACGAAGATGCCCCTGGCGGCTCCGTCGACCCCCAGAAGGGAGGGCGCCCCCGGCCCCGCCCATCCCCTCCCGTCGGCGGACGCCCTCCTCACCCCGAGCCTCCGCGGTGGTGGCCAGCGCGGGCCGAAGGCATGGGGCAAGCGGATACAATGCCGGGCATGGCGGTCATGGGGTTCGA
>JAICGY010000116.1 GCA_025922915.1 Candidatus Methylomirabilota bacterium
ACCGTCCGCATCCTCCTGACGGCCTTCACGGATCTCGACGCGCTGATGGAGTCGATCAACGCCGCCAACATCTATCACTTCATCCTCAAGCCCTGGGATCCCAAGGAGCTGGCGCACACCGTGCACCGCGGCGTGGAGCGCCACCGGCTGGCCCGGGAGCGCGAGCAGCTCCTGCGCGACCTCGCCGCGAAGAACGCGGACCTCGAGGCGGCGCTCGTCCGGCTCCGCGCCGCCCAGGACGACCTCGTCCGGGAGACGCGGGTGCGCGCGCAGCTGCAGCGCTACGTCTCGCCCCAGCTGGTGGAGGCGGCGGTCCGGAACCCCGAGCTCCTGACCCTGGCCGGCGACTGGCGCGAGGCGACCGTCCTCTTCGCCGACATCCGGGGGTTCACGCGGCTCGTGGAGACCACCCCGGCGCCGGCGATGATCACCGCCCTCGACCGCTACTTCACGGCCATGATCGAGGTCGTCTTCCGCCACCAGGGCACCGTCGAGCAGCTCATCGGGGACGAGATCGTGGCACTCTTCGGCGTGCCGGAGGCGGCCGCCGACGTGCCGGCCCGCGCGGTGGCGGCGGCGATCGACATGGTGGCGAGCGTCCGGCGCCTCGTGGCCGGCTGGGCCGACGATGGCCTGCCCGCCCTCGACATCGGCGTCGGCATCGCCTCCGGGCGCGTCATGGCGGGGACCATCGGCTCCGCCGAGCGCCGGGAGCTCGTCGTCGTCGGCCGGCCGATGATCGCGGCCGCGCGCATCCAGCGCATGACACGGCTCTTCGGCGCGCATATCATCGTCGACGAGGACACGTTCCGGCCGGTGGCGGGCCTCGTGCGCCACCGCGAGCTCGGCACGCCCCGGCTCAAGGGCATCCGCCAGCGCCAGGCCCTGTACGAGATCCTGGGCCATCGGGATGCGGCGCCGGTCGTGCGGGCGTGACCATCCCGTCCGGAGGCCCGGTGGAGCAAACGACCGTCCTGATCGTCGACGACGAGCCGCGCGTGCTGGACGCCCTCGAGGCGATCCTCGCCGCCGACTTCCGCCTGCTCCGGGCCGGGCACGGCGAGGCCGCCCTCGAGATCCTGGCCGCCGAGGAGGTCGCCGTCATCCTGACCGACTACAAGATGCCGGGGATGACGGGCGTGGAGCTGCTCCGCCGCAGCCACGAGCATGCCCCGTCCGCCGTCCGGATCGTGCTGACCGCCTACACCGACGTCGACAGCCTGATGGACGCGATCAACACCGGGCGGATCTACCACTTCGTCCCCAAGCCCTGGGACCCGAACGAGCTGGTGATGGTGGTGCGGCGCGCCGCCGAGCGCTGGCGGCTCGAGCGGGAGAACACCCGGCTCCGCGACGAGCTGGAGCTGGCGTACAACGCCCTTCGCCGGGAGACGGAGGAGGCGCGCACGCGGCCGCTGTCCTTCGAGGGCTTGATCGGCGTCCACGGCGGCCTGCGCGACGTCGTGGCGCTCGTGCGGAAGGTCCTCGACGCCGACACGAGCGTGCTCCTGCTCGGCGAGACCGGCACCGGCAAGGAGCTCTTCGCGCGCCTGATCCACGACAACGGCCCCCGCAAGACCGCGCGCTTCGTGGCGCAGAACTGCGGCGCGCTGCCCGAGTCGCTCCTCGAGTCCGAGCTCTTCGGCCACGTGCGCGGCGCCTTCACCGGGGCGACCGGCGAGCGGCGGGGCCTGTTCGAGGAAGCGGACGGCGGCACGATCTTCCTGGACGAGGTCGGCGAGATGTCGCCCGCGATGCAGCTGCGGCTGCTGCGCGTGCTGCAGGAGGGCGAGGTGCGGCGGGTGGGAGCCGCGGCCCCCCGGCGGGTCGACGTCCGGGTGATCGCGGCGACGAACGTGGACCTCGAGGCCGAGGTGGCGGCCGGCCGCTTCCGCCGCGATCTCTTCTACCGACTCAACGTCTTCCCCGTCGTCCTGCCGCCGCTGCGCGAGCGGGCGCAGGACATCCCCGCGCTGGCCGAGCACTTCCTGAAGGTGTACCGCGAGCGCGCGCGCCGCCCCGTGTCCGGCTTCACGCCGGAGGCGATGCGCTGCCTCCGGGCCTATCCCTTCCCGGGCAACGTGCGCGAGCTCGAGAACGAGGTCGAGCGCGCGGTGGCGCTGGCCGACGCCGGCCGGCCCATCGGGACGGAGCACCTCTCCGATCGCGTCCGGCAGGGCCCCGCGGTGGCGCCGCCGCTGACGCTCAACGAGGCGATCGAGCAGCTCAAGCGCCGGATGCTCGAGGACGCGCTGCGCGACTGCGGGTCCAAGACGCGCGCGGCCGAGCGGCTCGGGCTCAGCCGCCAGAGCCTGCAGCAGATGCTCCGCCGCCGCCAGCCGTGAGTCACCGCGTGCGCGGCGTGAGGCGACGACAACGTCAGCCGATCCGCGCTCCCGGCGCGACGGCACGCTCCGGGCATAGCAGCACGACCTCGCCGCCGTCGTCGTAGGCGCCCAGCACGAGCACCTCGGACACGAAGGGCCCGATCTGCCTGGGCGGGAAGTTCACGACGGCGACGACGTGGCGCCCGAGCAGGTCGGCCGGCCCGTAGTGGTGGGTGATCCGGGCGCTGGACCGCTTCACGCCGAGCGGGCCGAAGTCGATCCAGAGCCGGTAGGCCGGCCGGCGCGCCTCGGGGAACTCCCGCGCGTCCACGATCACGCCGACGCGCACGTCGACCTTCTCGAAGTCGCTCCGGGCGATCGGCCCGCTCACCGGCCGAGCGCCTCCAGCGTCGAGAGCGTGGTCCCGGGGTAGTAGAACTCGAGGATCCGGGGCGCGGCGTACCCCTGCTCCGCCATCCCCTTGGCGCCCCACTGGCACATGCCGACGCCGTGGCCATACCCGCGCCCGGAGAAGCGCGCGTGCCCGGCGTGGACGGACACCGTGAAGAGCGTCGACTTGAGCGTGTCGTAGCCCACGATGCGGCGGAAGTCGTTGCCGCGCAGCGCCACCGTGGCGCGGGTGCCTCGCACGGTGACGCTCGCGGCGCGGCGCGATCGCGTGCGCTCGGTGACCTCGATCGCCTTGACCGTCCCGATCTCGTAGCCGTGCCGGCGCAGCGCGTCGCCGACGTCGGCGAGCCGCAGGTCCAGCACCCACGCGTAGTGCGGCGAGCCGGCCGAGAACTCGCAGCGGACGGCCTTCAGCGCCGGCATGTTGGTGGCCGCGTAGACCTCCCGGGGGTCCTCGGTGTGCCCGCCGCTCTCCGTGTGGTAGAAGGCCGGGAACAGGTCGCCCTCCCAGAGGAGCACCTGGCCCGCCGTGTCGCGCGCGGCCGACCAGGCCGGCGAGGACGGCGGCACCCGGCCGAAGTATTGCTGGTGGGCGGTGGAGGCCACGAGGTGCCACGGCTTGCCGGCGCCGAGGAGCCGGTGATAGGCCGCATAGGTGCGCGCCACGATCGCCTGCGCCCGGAGGGTCTCCGGCGGCCACCGGTCGCCACTCTCGGCCTTCACCACGCCGACCACGTAGTCCTCCAGCGGCAGCTCGTTGACCACCGCGATGCCCTCGCCCGCACGCACGATCTCCAGCACGGGCCCGTACAGGCGGCCTTTCAGGCGGATCGGCTCGGTGCTCTCCAGCCGGAATGCCGGCGAGCGCCAGCCGTCGATCTCGATGATGCGTCCCGTCGCCACCGCCCGCACGCGCGCCATCCGCCGCGACGGCAGGCAGCGGCAGGCATCGAGCGGGGTCACCTTCACGTCGCCGCGGAGCTCCACGACGCGGGCGTTTTCCAGGATGGCGACCCGGATCTGGCCCGAGGCCCAGGCCGGGCCCCCGCCGGCCAGCAGCGCCAGCAGCACGACCGCCGTCGGCGCGAGCCTCACCGGCGGCCGACGAGCCAGAGGACGAGCGTGAGGACGAGGCTCAGGAGGATCGAGGTGCCGAGCGGGAAGTAGAACGTCCAGTTGCCGCGCTCCACGTGGATGTCGCCGGGCAGCCGGCCCAGCCACGGCACGCGCGGGAAGAGCATCAGCGCCACGCCGACGACCGCGATCACCACGCCGAGGACGACGAGGACGCGGCCGAGCTCGCTCACTCGAAGAGGGCCCCCTGCCCGCCCGCCGCGCGCGCGGGGAGCGGCTTCCCGAGGTGCGCGCAGGCCTCCGCCGTCGCCCGGCGGCCGCGCGGCTCGCGGGCGAGGAAGCCGATCTTGAGGAGGTAGGGCTCCACGAGCTCGGCCAGCGTCTCGGGATCGTCGTTGATGGTGGCCGCGATCGCCTCGAGGCCGGCCGGCCCCCCGCCGTACACCTCGAGCAGAGCGGTCAGGAATCGGCGGTCCAGCCGGTCGAGCCCCCGGCCGTCCACGCCCTCGCGGTCGAGGGCGTCGCGGGCGATGGCGGCGGTGACCACGCCGTCCCCGGCGACCTGCGCGTAGTCGCGCACCCGGCGCAGGAGGCGGTTGACGATGCGCGGCGTGCCCCGCGAGCGCCGCGCGATCTCGGCGGCCCCGTCGGGGTCGATGGGCGATTCCAGGATCGCCGCCGAGCGGGTGACGATCCGGGCGAGCTCGGGCTCGGAGTAGAAGTCGAGGTGGTGGAGGATGCCGAACCGCTCCCGGAGGGGGGCCGACAGCATCCCGGGCCGCGTGGTGGCGGCGACGAGCGTGAACGGGCGCAGCGCGTACTTCAGGGTCCGCGCGTGCAGGCCCTTGTCGATGACGAAGTTGACGGCGAAGTCCTCCATCGCCGGGTAGAGCAGCTCCTCCACCGCGCGCGGGAGCCGGTGGATCTCGTCGATGAAGAGGACGTCGTTGGTGCCGAGGTTGGTCAGGATGCCCATGAGGTCGGCACCCCGCTCGATGGCGGGGCCGGAGGTGGTCACCAGGCTCGTGGCCATCTCGTTGGCGAGGATCCCGGCGAGCGTGGTCTTGCCGAGCCCGGGCGGCCCGTAGAGCAGGACGTGATCGACGCACTCGCCCCGGCGCCGGGCCGCCTCGACCGACACCTGGAGGCTCGCCACCGCCTGCTCCTGGCCGACGTACTCGGCGAAGCTGCGCGGCCGCAGGGCCCGCTCGAGCTGGGCCTCCTCGGGCGCGGGCGCCCGCGAGAGGATGCGGCCGGGGTCCGGCGCCGTCGGCGCGGTCACGCGCGCTCCCGGGCGGCACCGGGCTGGCCGGCGCGGTAGATCTCGTCGAACAGCTCCTCGGCGGTGGCCAGGGTCGGGCGGCGCCGGAACGCGTCCTCGATCAGCTGCGAGGCCTCGCTCGGCCGGTGACCGAGCTGCTTGACCATGACCTCCCACACCAGCTCGCGCACCGCCTCCACGTCGCCCGCCCCGGCCGGGCGGGCCGCCACCGGCTCCGCCCCGGCGCCGGGACGGGCGAGGGCGAACTTGGCGACCTTGGCCTGCAGCTGGGCGACGATGTTCTTCGCCTTCTGCGGCCCGATCCCCGGCAGCGCCCGCAGGTACTTCTCGTCCTGGCGGGCGATGGCGTCGGCCAGCTCCGCGACCGGCGCGGCGAGCGCCCGCGCCGCCACCATCGGCCCGATGTCCTTCACCGTGATCAGCCGCTCGAAGAACTCCTTGTCGAGGTCGGAGGTGAAGCCGATGAGCACCGGCCGCGGCTGGTCCCGCGTGGCGTGGTAATAGATGACGAGCGACAGCTCGCTCGCCTTGTCGCCGGCCTCGACGCTCGCCCCCTCGAGCGCGCGCAGGGCGATCGGGGGCAGGTACACCTCGTAGCCGATGCCGCCGCACTCGAGCACCACGCGGTCCTCGTGCCGGCGGCGCAGCCGGCCGGTGAGGGTGGCGATCATGCCAGGCGGCCGCCGAGGCGCGAGAACCCGGTGAGCGCGAGGGCGAGCGCGTCGGCCACGTGGGCGGGGCGCGGCGGCGCCGGCAGGCGCAGCAGCCGCTGCACGCCCGCCTGCATCTGGGCCTTGACGGCCGCCCCGCTCGCCGCGATCGCCCGCTTGACCTCGGCCGGCGCCAGGGCGAGCACGGTGATGGACCGCTGGCGGGCGGCCAGGCAGATCACGCCGCGCGCGTGCGCCAGCGCGAGCGCGGCGCGGGGAAATCGCGGGGCGGCGTAGAGGTCCTCGAGGACCAGGACGCCCGGCGCGTGCTCGGCCAGCACGGCGTCCACGCGCTCGTAGATCAGGTGCACGCGGACGTCCAGCCCCAGGCCGGCGCCGGTGGCGATCACGCCGCTGGCCACGACGGCGACGCCGCCCGGTGCCGTCTCCACCAGCCCCCAGCCGGTGCCGGCGAGACCGGGATCGACACCGAGGACACGCAGCCCCGCCCACCCGGCGGCCACCGGGCTAGGCGGCAGAGATGGCCTCGAGGACCTCGTCGGGGATGTCGTAGTTGGCGTAGACGTGCTGGACGTCGTCCAAGTCCTCCAGCGCCTCGATCAGGCGCATCACGGAGACGGCCGTCGCACCCTCCACGCGGACCGTGGACTGCGGCACGTACGTCACCTGGGCCTCGAGCACGGGCACACCGGTCCGCTGCAGGGCGTCGCGGACGGCGTCCATTTCAGCAGGGGCCGTCGTGATCTCGTAAGCTTTTTCGGCCCGGCGCATGTCGGTGGCGCCGGCGTCGAGCGCCCGGGCGAGCAGATCGTCCTCGCCGATCCGGTCGGCGTCCACCTGGATGACGCCCTTGCGGTCGAACATCCACGCGACCGCACCGGAGGTGCCGAGGTTGCCGCCGTGCTTCTCGAAGAGGTGCCGCACCTCGGGAGCGGTGCGGTTGCGGTTGTCGGTGAGGACCTGGACCATCACCGCGACCCCGCCGGGGGCGTACCCCTCGTACGTGATCTCCTCGTAGGACTCCCCCGGCAGCTCGCCGGTGCCCTTCTGGATCGCCCGCTTGATGTTGTCCTGCGGCATGTTGGCTTCCTTGGCCGACTCGATGGCCGCCTTCAGCCGCATGTTGACCTTCGGGTCGGCCCCGCCGTTGCGCGCCGCCACCGTGATCTCGCGGAGGATCTTGGAGAAGAGCTTGCCCCGCTGCACGTCGGCCTTGCCCTTCTTGCGCTTGATCTGCGACCACCGGGAATGCCCTGACATCGTGGTCTCCTAGGCTCGGAGGTCTCCGGGCTCGGCCACGCCCGCCAGCGCCGCCTTCAGCCGCTTCACGCGCTCCAGCCGCCGGGCCCGGCGCTCGACCGCGGCCGCCCACCGCCGCCGCTCGCCCTCCGTGCCCGGCCGGAACGGCGGGCACGCGTGCGGCTTCAGGTCGGGTCCCAGGTGCACGTACGTGAGGAACGCCGTGCACGCGTGCCGCGCCTGCCCGGTCCACGGCGTCTCGGCGAGGACCTTCACGCCGACCTCGAGCGACGACCGGCCGACGTGGTTGAGCCCGGCCCGGAAGGTGAGCACCTCGTGGGTGTAGATGGGCGAGTAGAAGTCCATCGCGTCCAGGCACGCCGTCATGACGAAGCCCTTGCAGTAGCGCATGCACAGGATGCCGCCCGCCTCGTCGAGCGCCATCAGCATCTTGCCCGGGAACATCATGCCCCCGAACAGCGCGTCCTCCGGCAGCACGGAGCGCACGGACTCGAAGCGCCACTGCAGCGTCTCGTGGGCGTCGGTGTCGAGATCCGCCGCGCGGCCCGCCCGGTCGGCGAACCGCCGGAGCCGCTGCTCGCGCCGGGCGCGGGCCGCCTCCACCAGCGCCGTCTCCGCGGCGTCCCGGGGCGCGATGGCCACGCCGACCGGACGGGGCCGCGCCTCCGCGTCCACGCTGACGAAGACCAGGTGGGAGTTCAGGGTGACGGCGCGGGCGCCCGTGGCGACGTCCTCGGCCCAGACCCGCACGCCGACCTCGAGGGAGCTGCGGCCGACGTACTCCACCTGCGCCCGGAGGATCGCGATCTGCCCGACCTTGACGGGATGCAGGAAGTCGATGTCGTCCATCGCCCCCAGCAGCACGGTGCCACGCGCCACGCGGGCCGCCGCCATGGTGCCGGCCCGGGTGATCCACTGCATCATCCGCCCGCCGTGGATCTGCCCCGGCGCGCCCGCGTGCTCGGGGAACACCCAGTGGATCGACTCGGCGACGGTCTCGGCGATCGACGGCATCCCGGGATGAAGGACGCGCACCCCGTGGGGCGGCGACCCGTTTCTAGCACGAGGATACGCCGCGGCGCAACGCGGCCGCGCGCGTCGGCGCCGGGCTACGGCAGCCCCGCCAGGCTCACCGTCGCGAGCCGGTGGAAGCCCGTGGGATGCAGGCGCAGCCCCCGCACCTCGGGCCGGGCCACGGCCCAGACGAGGCGGACGTAGACCGGCAGCCACGGCAGCTCGTCGGCGAGGAGCCCCTGCGCCCGGAGGTAGAGCCGGGCGCGCTCGGGTCGGAAGCTCAGCTGGCTCGCGCGGATGAGCACGTCGTCCAGGCGCGGGTTCCGGTAGAAGGAGAAGTTGCGCGCCTCCGGTCCCTTCGAGGCTCCCTCGCTCGTGGAGAGGGGAAACAGCAGCAGGTGGGGATCCCCGCCGAGCACCGCGCTCTCCACGAGCGCCAGCTCGTGCTCGCCGGCCTGGAGCGCCGCGCGCACCCGCTCCACCGGCTGCACCCGCACCTCGACGGGGATGTCGACGGCCGCCAGCGCCGCCGCCAGGGTCTGCACCAGGCGCGGGCCGTCGATCGGCGCCATGTCGTCCGGGACGAGCAGCGTCGGCCGGTAGCCCTCGGGCCACGCGCCCTCGGCGAGCAGCGCCCGCACCGCCTGGCGCGTGCCGCCCAGGATGGGGCTGCCCTCGCGACGCCCCCACACGCCGGGCGGCAGGAACGAGGGCAGCGGAACGGCGACGTCACCGAGGGCCCGGCCGAGGGCCCCGGGATCGAGGGCCGCCGCCACGGCATGACGGACCTTCTTCCGGGAGAACGGCTCCTTCTCCGTCTGGAACGCCAGGTACCCGATGCGCAGCCCCGGGACCGAGCGCGCGCCGGCGGGGCGCCGGGGGGCGCTCGGAGGAAGCCAGACATCCAGGGTCCCCCTGTCGAGCGCCGCCTCGGCCTGCTCGTCCTCGAGCACGTCGAGGAACACGATCCGCTCCATGCGCACGGGGCCGCTCCAGTGCTCGGGGACGGCCTCGATCGCGACCCGGCCGGGGCCGACGTCGACGACGCGATACGGGCCGCTGCCCACGAGCCGCGCCCCCTCCGGCCCGCTGCTCACCCGGGCCACCCCCAGCCCGGGATGGGCCAGGACGTTGACGAGCGGCGCGTACGGCTGTGCGAGCGCGAACACGACCGTCCGGGCGTCTGCGGCCCTGACCTCGCGGACGACCCCCGGGCGCCCTCGCATGAGCGCCTGCCAGACCCCGCCCGTCGGGTCCGGCGCCAGATGCCGCTGGAAGCTGGCGGCCACCTCGCGGGCCGTGACCGGCGTGCCGTCGTGGAACCGGACCCCCTCGCGGAGCACGAACGTCCACGTCAGCCCGTCGCGGGACGCCGACCAGCGGACGGCGAGCGCCGGCTCGACGTCGGTCGAGCCCTCGCGGTACGCCACCAGCGTGTCGAGCACGTGCCGCGCGATGATCGGCACCGGGCCGTCGAGCGCGGCCGCCGGGTCCAGCGCCGCGGGCAAACCTGCGACGCCGACGCGCAGTTCTTTCCGCCCCTCGGCGGGGGCCGGCGCGCCGGCTGCCACGACGAGGAGCGCGACCACGATGGCCCGCCCGAGCTGCGCGTGAAGAGAAAGGGGGGGCATCCACGTCTTTATAGCGAGGAACCCGACGAGGACGCCACCCGTTTCGAGAGCGAAACGCCGCGACGCGGTGGCGGTACGGAACTTGCCTACGAGAGGATCGGGCGCGGCGCGCGGCGAGAGGGTTCTCGCAGTCGAAAACCAGGGCGAATCCGCGGCGCGAAATGACGCCGAAGGGGCCGACAACCTTGACTTTCTTTTTTATCGCCGCCTATACTCGGAGCCGCAGCGAAATGCTTGAGCACGAGCGGCGCACACGGGGTCGAGTCAGAAGGGATGGGCTATGAAGGAGTTCGACAAGAAGAGTAGCCCGAGCCGAGAAGGCCTTTCCAAGTTCCTCCCCGCGTCCATGTCCGATTCGAGCACGCGCCGCCGGCTGACCGAGTACGAGATCCAGCTGCAGGATCTCCAGGCGTACATCCGCTCGCTCGAGGCCGAGACGATCCACCTGCGCAAGAAGCTGGAGGACGCGCCCAAGGACTTCATGGTCCTGGAGAACAAGCTGCGCGAGGCCAACCGCCAGCTCGTGCAGGCGTTCAACCAGAACGAGAAGCTCGTGAACGCCCTCTACGAGGCGCGGGAGCAGATCACCGCGCTCAAGGAGGAGGTCGACAAGCTCTGCGCGCCGCCCTCGACCTACGGGGTGTTCCTCTCCCCCAACGAGGACGGGACCGTCAACATCCTGTCGCAGGGCCGCAAGGTGAAGGTCAACCTGCATCCCGCCCTCAAGGTCGAGGCGATCAAGCCCGGCCAGGAGCTCGTGCTCAACGAGGGGCTCAACGTCGTCGAGGCGGCGGGCTACGAGATCCAGGGCGACGTCGTCATCCTGAAGGAGCAGCTCGACACCGAGCGCGCCGTGGTGACGCTGCGGGCCGACGAGGAGAAGGTCGGCATCATCGCCGATCCCCTGCGTGCCGCCCGCCTCAAGACCGGCGACCACCTCCTGATGGACGCCCGCTCCGGCTACCTGCTCGAGCGGCTGCCCAAGAGCGAGGTCGAGGACCTCGCCCTGGAGGAGGTCCCCGACATCGGCTACGGCGACATCGGCGGCCTCGGCACCCAGATCGAGGCCATCAAGGACGCCGTCGAGCTGCCCTACCTCTACGCCGACTACTACA
>JAICGY010000117.1 GCA_025922915.1 Candidatus Methylomirabilota bacterium
GCCCCCTCCGTGCAGTACCGGATCCTGACCACGGCGGGCGAGGTGCTCGACATCGACAATCCGTCGCGGCTGCCCCCCCCGGACCGGATCGAGCAGATGGAGGAGCCCTTCGTCCACTCCTCGGTCTTCGTGCCCACCGAGTTCATGACGGCGATCTACAAGCTGGCGCAGGAGAAGCGGGGCGAGCACCGGTCGCTCGAGTACCTCGGCAAGCGCGTGCACATCCGGTTCGACTTCCCGCTCGCCGAGATCGTCGTGGACTTCTACGACAAGCTGAAGTCCGTGTCGAAGGGCTATGCCTCGTTCGACTACGAGTTCGCCGACTTCCGGCCCTCGGAGCTCGTCAAGCTGGACATCCTGCTCAACGGCGACCCGGTGGACGCGCTCAGCATCATCGTGCATCGCGACAAGGCCTACGAGCGCGGCAAGGCGCTCGTCGAGAAGCTGCGCACGGTCATCCCGCGGCAGCTCTTCGAGGTCGCCATCCAGGCCGCCGTGGGCAGCCGGGTCATCGCCCGGGAGACGGTCAAGGCCATGGGCAAGAACGTCACCGCGAAGTGCTACGGCGGCGACATCACGCGCAAGCGGAAGCTCCTCGAGCGCCAGAAGGAAGGCAAGAAGCGGATGAAGCAGGTCGGGAAGGTCGAGGTGCCGCAGGAGGCGTTCCTGTCGGTCCTCCGGAGCTGACGGTGGAGCACGAGCGCCGCCCTCCCGGCACGCCCCCCACCGCGGGTGTCGATCTCGACCGGGTCGCGCTGCCCGTCGACGGCGCGGACGCCCGCGTGGCCGCCCCGCCGCTCGACGTGCCGCGGCGGCGGAAGTCGGTCCTTCGCGAGTACGCCGAGGCCATCGGCATCGCGATCATCCTCGCGCTCGTCATCCGGACGCTCGTCGTGCAGGCGTTCACGATCCCGAGCGGCTCGATGATGGACACCCTGCTCATCGGCGACTACATCCTCGTCAACAAGTTCCTCTACGGCCCGGAGATCCCCTTCACCGACTGGCGGGTGCCCGGGCTCCGCGACCCGCAGCGGGGCGACATCATCGTCTTCCGGTACCCCCAGGACGAGAACCGGGACTTCATCAAGCGGATCGTCGCGGGGCCGGGGGAGCGGGTGGTCATCCGGGGCGAGGAGGTGATCGTGGACGGCCGGACGCTGGAGGAGCCGTACGTCCGGGAGAACACGAGCCCGCTCGGCCACACGGGCCAGCCCGGCTACTGCGGGTACGCCTACGGCTGCGAGCCGCTCGTCGTCCCGCCCGATTCCTACTTCGTCATGGGCGACAACCGCGACAACTCGCAGGACAGCCGCTACTGGGGCTTCGTCCGGCGCGAGGCCATCCGGGGCAAGGCGTTCCTGATCTACTGGTCCTGGGACGGGGACAAGCACTGGCTGCGCTGGTGGCGGCTCGGCCGGTACATCCCGTAACCGCGGCTGCCACCGGGTCCGCGACGGGCCGCGGGGCCCCGGCTCTCGCGGAGGAGCTCGGCCGGACGGCCCCCGACGGGTCCGAGGTCGGATTCTACCTGCACGTGCCGTTCTGCGAGCGGCGGTGTCACTACTGCTCGTTCAACACGGCGCCGCTCCCGGACGGGGCGGGCGTGCGGCGGTACCTGGCCGCCGCGCATCGCGAGCTCGCGCTGCTGGGCGGGGTGCCCTGGGCGCGGGCGGTGACGGTCGCCACCGTCTTCCTGGGCGGCGGCACGCCCTCGCTCCTCGAGCCGGAGGACGTCGGGGCCCTGGTCGACGGTCTCCGTACCCGGTTCACCCTCGCCGGCGACGCCGAGATCACGATCGAGTGCAATCCCGAGAGCGCCTCGCGGACGAAGCTGCAGGGTTACCGGGCGGCCGGGGTGTCGCGGATCAGCCTGGGCGTGCAGTCGCTCGACGACCGGCTCCTCGCGCGGCTGGGGCGGCTCCACGACGCCCGGCGCGCGCACGCGGCGTTCGACGCCGCCCGCCAGGCCGGCTTCGACAACGTGAGCGTCGACCTCATGTACGGCCTGCCCGGGCTCGACCTCCCGACATGGCGCCACACCCTGGAGACGGTGCTCGCCTGGATGCCGGACCACCTCTCCGCCTACGGCCTGACGCTCGACCCCGGCAGCGCGTGGGCGTCGAGCGGCGTGCCCGGGCTTCCGGCCGAGGACGCCGTCGTGGAGCAGTACTGGGCGCTCGCGCGGGCCGCCGCCGCGCACGGCCTCGAGCACTACGAGATCTCGAACTACGCGCGACCGCGGTTCCGCTCCCGCCACAACCAGATCTACTGGCGGGCCCAGGAGTACCTGGCGTGCGGCCCCGGCGCCTGCGGGTTCGTCGGTGATCTCCGGTACGGCAACGTCCGCGCGACCGCGCGGTACTGCGCGCGGCTCGAGGAGGGGGTGCTGCCCGTCGACGACGGCGAGCGCCTGGACGCACGCCAGCGGCTGGCCGAGCAACTCATCCTCGGCCTGCGCACGGCGGACGGCGTGCCGGCCGCCTGGCTCCGGCGCCGGGCCGAGGGCGACGGGGCGCTCTCCCGTCGCCTGAGGGCCTGGCGCGAGCAGGCCCTCCTCGTGGAGCACGGTGACCACGTCCGCCTGACCGAGGCCGGGTTCCTGCTCTCGGACGCGCTGTTCGTCGAGCTGCTGTGACTCGCCGGCTCGCCTCCGCCCGTGCCTTGACTTGCGCCGGGCGGGCCGATACATAACGTTGCACATGGATGCACGTCAGCGGGACGTCCTCGTCGCCGTCATCCGCGAGTACATCGACTCGGCGGAGCCGGTCGGCTCGCGGGCGCTGTCGAAGCGCCACTTCCCACACCTGTCGCCCGCCACGATCCGCAACGTGATGGCCGACCTGGAGGAGACGGGCTACCTCGTCCAGCCGCACACGAGCGCCGGCCGGGTGCCGACCGACAAGGCCTACCGCTTCTACGTCGACTCCTTCCCGCCCCCGCCGCGGCCGCCGGCGGCCGCGGCGCCGCTGCCCGCTCGGCGCACCGGGCTCGAGGGTTTCATGGAGCAGGCGTCGAGCCACCTCTCGACGACGACCCGGCTCACCGGGCTGCTCCTGGCGCCGCCCCTCAAGCACACGACCATCGCCCGCATCGATCTCGTGCCCCTCGAGGACGACCGCGCGCTCGCCGTGCTCGTGACGGACGCCGGCTGGCTGACCGTGCGCGAGATCCGCCTCGAGCGCCAGCTCACGGGGGACGAGGTGCGCGCGATCGGCCGCGAGCTGACGCGCCGGTTCCGCGACCGGACCGTGCAGGGAATCCTCGACATTGAGCAGGCGCCGGACGACCCGCTCGACGCCCTCCACACCCGGGCGCGCGCGGTGATCGAGCAGATCCTCGCGATGCTGCGGGGCCGCACGCTCTACGTCAGCGGCGCGACCAACATGCTCGACCACCGGGAGTTCTGGGACCTCGAGACGACACGCCAGCTCCTGCGGGCCTTCGAGCAGAAGGAGCGCCTCGTCGAGCTCATGACGGAGCTGGCGGCCGAGGACGGCCTCCGCGTGACGATCGGCGAGGAGAACCCCGTCAGCGAGATGCGGGAGTGCACCCTCGTCACCTCGACCTACATGTACCGGGACCAGGTCCTGGGCATCCTCGGCGTGGTCGGCCCGCGCCGGCTTCCGTACCCGGAGGTCATCGGCGTCGTCGACGAGACCGCGCGCACCGTGACCGAGGCCCTCTCGCGCGTCCGACAGGACCTCTACCTGCCTTCTTGAGCGCGGGCCCCGTGCGCCCGTTGCTATAATTCGGGAGATGATGGACGAGCGAGCCGAATCGCACTCGAACGAGGACGTTTCCACCCGGCCCGAGGCCGAGCCGACGGCGGCGGGCGAGGTCGAGGCGCTGCGCCGGGAGCTCCAGGAGCGGCAGGACCGGCTCCTGCGCGCGCTCGCCGAGGCCGACAACGTCCGGCGGCGCAGCCAGCGCGACCGCGAGGAGTACGTCAAGTACGCCACCGAGTCGCTGCTCCGCGACCTCGTTCCCGTGCTCGACAACTTCGACCGGGCCGTCAGCGCCGGGCGGTCGGCGGGCGACGGAGCCGGCGTCCTGGAGGGCGTGGAGCTGATCCGGCGGGAGCTGCTCAAGGTCCTCGAGCGCAGCGGGCTGACCCGCTACTCCGCCGTCGGCCAGCGGTTCGACCCCACCCGGCACGAGGCCATTGCGCGCGTGGTGAGCGCGGACCAGGCCCCCGACACCGTGGCGAGCGAGACGGCGCCCGGCTACATGCTCCACGGACGCGTCCTGCGGCCCGCCCTGGTCGCGGTGATCGCCGCGCCCGACGAAGACGCCGCCTGACGTGCCGCCGCGCGACTACTACGAGATCCTGGGCGTCACCCCGGGCGCCAGCGAAGCGGAGATCAAGAAGGCCTTTCGCCAGCTCGCCATGCAGTGCCACCCCGATCGCCACCCCGGCGACAAGACGGCCGAGGAGCGCTTCAAGGAGCTCAACCAGGCGTACGCGATCCTCTCCGATCCCGACAAGCGCGCCCACTACGACCGGTTCGGCACCGCCCAGCCCGGTGCCGGCTTCGAGGGCGACCTCGGCACGCTCTTCAACGACCTGTTCGAGGGGTTCGGGTTCATGGGGGGCGGCCGGCGCGTCTCGGACGCCATCGACGGCGAGGACCTCGCGTACGATCTCGAGATCTCGCTGGAGGAGGCCGCGACCGGCGTCGAGACGAAGATCCAGGTGCCGCGATTCGAGGTCTGCGCCGCCTGCCAGGGCTCGCGCGCCGAGCCCGGCACGCGGCCCTCGACATGCGAGGCCTGCCGCGGGCGCGGTCAGGTCGCGTCGCGGCTGGGCCCCCTCACCATGGCCCGCACGTGCCCCCGCTGCGGCGGCGAGGGACGGGTCATCGCCCAGCCGTGCCGGCAGTGCCAGGGGCGCGGCCGACAGCCGCGCGAGCACCTGGTGTCGATCGGGATCCCCCCCGGCATCGACGACGGAATGCGCGTGCGGAGCGCCGGGGACGGCCACGCCGGGCTCAACGGCGGCCGGCCGGGCAACCTCTACGTGCGCGTGCGGGTGCGAGAGCACCCGCTCTTCACCCGGGACGGTGCGGACCTCTACTGCGACCTGCCGGTCTCGTTCGTGCAGCTCGCCCTCGGCGGCGAGATCCAGGTCCCGGTGCTCGGCGGCACGACGACGCTGAAGGTCCCGGCCGGCAGCCAGCCCCATCAGGTCCTGCGACTGCGGGGCAAGGGCATGCCCCGGCTGCGCGAGCGCGGCCACGGCGACGCCTGCTACCGGCTCATCCTCGAGGTGCCGCAGAAGCTCAACGCGCGCCAGCGCGAGGCGCTCGAGGCGTTCGAGGCCGCGTCCCGGGAGCGGGGGCCGCTCGGCGCCGCGTTCCTCGAGCGCATGAAGAAGCTGCTCGGCTGACCGTGACGCCCGGCGCCGACGGCGCCGCCTGGTGGGAGATGATCGTGGAGATCCCCGACGCGGCGGCGGAGGCCCTCACCAACTTCCTCTGGGAGCAGGGCGCCGTTGGCGTCGTGGAAGAGGAGACGCCGGGCACCCCCGCGCGGCTGCGCGCGTTCTTTCCCGCGACCGCGGGCGCGGACACGCTGGCCGGGCGGGTGGACGGCTACCTGGCCGCGCTCCGTGCGCTCGGCCACACGGCCCCGACCACCGCCCGCCTGGCCCCGCTCGCCGACGACGACTGGGCGGCCGCCTGGCGCGAGCACTTCCGTCCGGTCGCCGTGGGCCGGCGCCTCGTCGTGCTGCCTCCCTGGGAGATGCGGCCACCGGGCGATCGCCTTGCACTGGTGATCGAGCCCGGCCGCGCCTTCGGCACCGGTCACCACGGCACGACCGGCGGGTGTCTGACCCTGCTGGAGACGATCGCCGAGCGCGAGCGCCCGGCCCGGGCCATCGATCTCGGCACCGGATCCGGCATCCTGGCCGTGGCGGCCGTCCACCTCGGGATCGCGCGCGTCCTCGCCTGCGACACCGACCCCGACGCGGTGGCGGCGGCGGGCGCGAACGCCGAGCGCAACGGCGTGCGCGACCGCGTCGACGTCGTGCTGGCCGACGCCCGGGCGGTGGCCGCGGAGCCGGCCCCGCTCGTGCTCGCCAACCTGCTCGCGGCCGCCCACCGGACGCTGGGGAGCTCGTACCGCCGTCTCGTGGCCCCGGGCGGCGTCCTCATCGCCGGCGGCATCCTGGATGTCGAGGCGGAGGAGGTCGCGTGCGCCCTCGGCCCGCCCGGATTCTCCGTCGAGGCCGAGGTGCACCTCGACGGCTGGACGACGCTCGCCCTCCGCCATGCGCCGCTTCACGGTCGCGCCTGAGGCGGTCGCCCGCGGCCGCGTCGTCTTCGACGCCGCCGAGTCCCGCCACCTCGCCCGCGTGCTGCGGCTGCGTCCGGGCGACACGGTCGTGGTCAGCGACGGCACCGGTCACGAGTACACGGTGCGGCTCGAGGCCGTCGGGGAGCGGACCAGCGGTGTGGTGCTCGACGTCAGCGCGGGCGCCGCGGAATCGCCGCTCGCCGTCACCCTGGGCCAGGCGGTGCCGAAGGGGGACGGGATGGAGAGGATCGTGCGCGCCACGACCGAGCTCGGCATCGCCCGCGTCACCCCCCTCGTCACCGCGCGCACCGTGGTGCGGCTGGACCCCGCGCGCTGGCGCGAGCGGAGCCGGCGGTGGCAACGGATCGCGCGCGAGGCAACCAAGCAGTGCGGCCGCGCGGTGGTGCCCGAGATCGACCCTCCCCAGCCGCTCGACGCGTGGCTGCAGGGGGTGCGCGGAGCCGAGCTCGCCCTCTGCCTCTGGGAGGGCGGCGGCGAGCCGCTCACCCGTGTGCTCGCCGGCGTGGCCCGGCCCCGGTCGGTATGCTTGCTCGTCGGCCCCGAGGGTGGACTCGAGCCGGCGGAGGCCGAGAGCGCGGGCCGTCACGGCTTCGTGGCGACGTCGCTCGGCCCGCGTATCTTGAGGACGGAGACGGTCGGGCCGGCCGTCCTCGCCGTGCTGCAGAGCCGCTGGGGAGATCTCGGCGCGTGACCGACGCCGGCTGGGAGCAGTTCCCGGTGGAGGCCGACGTCGGCATCCGCGGCTGGGGGCCGACGCGCGCGGAGGCGTTCGCCCGCACCACCCTCGGTGTGCTGGCCCTCGTCGTGGACCCGGCCGAGGTGCGGCCGGTCGAGCGGCGCGAGGTGCGGGCACAGGGCGCCGGCCCCGAGATGCTCCTCGCCAGCTGGATCAGCGAGTGCCTGTACGTGCACGAGATCGAGGGATTCGCCGTCCGGGACGTCGAGATGACGGTGTGCACCGACACGATGGCCCACGGTCTCCTCGCCGGCGAGCTCCTCGACACCGCCCGGCACCGTACGGGGGCGGGCGTGAAGGCCGTGACGATGCACGGGCTCGCGGTCGAGCGGCGGCCCGATCGCCACGAGGCCCGCGTGGTCGTGGCCGTATGAGCCGCCGGGTGTCTCCGAAACGACACCCCAGGCTGGGCGCACTGTGTCATGCGCGGGACAGTGCGCGGGGTTGGATGACAGGTCCTTCGCCGCACAAGCGGGCGCCGCGACAGGCTTTCCCGGTGTCCGCCACCGCGTGGCACCCGCGTTGCTGACTTTGCACCCGGCCATGCGACAGCACACCATCCGCCGGCCGGTCGCGCTCACCGGAGTGGGACTCCACTCGGGCAAGCCGGCCGCGGTCAGCCTCCGGCCCGCGCCCGCGGACTCGGGGATCGTGTTCCGTGTCGGCGCCGACGGGCCGCCGATCCCGGCGGCCCCCGAGAGCGTGGTGGACTCGCACTACGCGACGACGCTGGGGCGGGACGGGGTCCGCATCCAGACGATCGAGCACCTGATGGCGGCCGCGGCCGGGCTGGGCATCGACAACCTCGAGGTCGTCGTGGACGGTACCGAGGTCCCCGCCATGGACGGCAGCGCCAAGCCGTTCGTCGGCCTCATCACCTCGGCCGGCCGCGCCGCGCAGAACGCCCGCCGGCGGTCGATCGACGTTCCGCACGCGATCCGGGTGGGCTCGGAGAGCCGGTGGCTGCAGATCGTGCCCGCCGACACGTTCCGCATCAGCTACACGCTGGACAACGACCACCCCGCGATCGGGCTGCAGACGCTGACGTGGACGCCCAGCGAGGAGGCGTTCGTCGCCGAGTGCGCGCCGGCGCGGACGTACGGCTTCCTGAAGGATCTCGGCTTCCTCCGCAAGAGCGGGCGCGCCCTCGGCGGGTCCCTCGACAACACCATCGTCGTCGGGAAGAACGGCACGCTCAACGGGCTCCGGTTCCCCGACGAGTTCGTGCGCCACAAGGTCCTGGACCTGATCGGGGACCTGGCCCTGCTCGGTCGTCCACTGCGCGCCCACGTGGTGGCGCGCAACGCCGGGCATGCGCTCAACTTCGAGCTCGTGGTCGCCATCCAGCGGGCCCTCGGGCTCGAGCGGCGCGCGGCCGGCGCGGCCGTCCGGGTCGTGGCGGCGCTCGAGACCGCGGAGCGCGCCCCCGGGCTCTCGCCGGCGCCGGCCGGCGTCTAGGTCCGCCCACCCTCCGACACCTCCCCGGCCCCCCTGGGAGCCGACGCTATAATGGCGTGTTGCCGCCATGAGCGTCGTGCGTCGAGCGCGTCCGGTCCCGGTAGCGGCGCTGGCGGCGCTGGTCCTCCTGACCGCGCGGCCGGCCGGGGCCGATCTGCGCATCAGCGACCTCGCCGTCTCCCTGAACGACCACGAGGTGACCGTCCACGTGGTCCTCCTCGACGCGCTTCCCGCGAGCTTCCACGAGGGGCTGGAGAGCGGCATTCCCGCCCACGTCCGGTACACGGTCGAGCTGTGGCAGCACACGCGCTTCTGGGTCGACCGGCTCCTGCTCACGCGCGTGATCGAGCGCCAGGTCGCGTACAACGTCGTGACGAAGGAGTACAAGGTGACCGCGGTGCGGGGCGAGACGAGGTCGCCGCACGTGACCCGGGACCTGTGGGACGCGCAGCGCGTGCTCTCGGAGCTGCGCGCGCTCAAGCTCACGCCGGCGGCCGCGCTGGACCCGACGGGAATCATCTACGTGCGCGTGCACGCGGAGACGTCGCTCAACGGCGACGGCTCGCTCGTGGCCCGCATGGCCGGCACCGCGGCCCAGGCCTCGCGCCAGTCGGAATACCGCACGATCTTCCGGGTCCAGTGATGCCCCTGCTCAGCGAGGACAACCGGCGGAAGCGCAACCTGGTGGTGATCGCGGCCTTCCTCGTGCTGCTGGGCGGCGTCACCATCTTCGACCTCGGCATCTTCGCCCCCGACCTGCCCGTCGCCTCGAACATCGTCATCTTCGCCCTCTTCAACCTGAACCTGATCGTCCTGCTGCTGCTCCTCATCTTGCTCTTCCGCAACCTCGTGAAGCTCGGCTTCGAGCGCCGGCGGCACATGCTCGGCTCCCGCTTCAAGACGAAGCTGGTCCTCGCCTTCCTCCTCCTCTCCGTCGCGCCGGGGGCGCTGATCTTCGTCATCGCGTCCAACTTCATCAACAAGTCGATCGAGGGCTGGTTCAAGCCGCAGGTGGAGCGGCCCATCGACCAGGCCCTCGCCGTCGCCCAGACCTATTACCAGCAGCTGGAGCGGACGGCGCTCCGGCACGGTCAGTACGTGGCGCGGGCGATCCTGAAGGACGGCCTGTTCGACGAGGCGCGGCGGCCCGCGCTGGCGTCGTTCCTGGTCGAGCAGCAGGAAGTGCTCGGCATCAGCACGATCACCGTCTTCGACGCCGAGGGCCAGGAGCTGGTCCACGTCCGGGATCCCCTCCTGAGCGACCAGACCACCCGCGAGCTCAACGAGAGCCACCTTCGACGCGGCCTCGGCGGGCACGAGGTGACGACCGTGCGCGAGCTGGCCTCCGGGGACCTCATCGAGGCGGTGACGCCGGTGTGGGCGCCACCGGACGGCGGCGAGCGGAGGGTGGCGGGCGTGGTCGTGGTGGGCACGCACGTGACGGAGCGGCTCGAGCAGAAGGTGCGACGGATCTCCCAGGCCTTCCAGGAGTACAAGCAGCTCAAGCTGCTGAAGAACCCGATCAAGGGCATCTACATCCTGCTGTTCCTGCTCATGACGCTGATCGTCGTCTTCTCGTTCACCTGGTTCGCCTTCTACGTGGCGCGCGGGATCACGGAGCCGATCGGGCAGCTGGCGGAGGGCACCCGGGAGGTCGCGGCCGGCAACCTCGGCTACAAGGTGCAGGTTCGCGCGGACGACGAGATCGGCGTCCTCGTCCACTCCTTCAACCGGATGACGGACGACCTCGCCCAGTCCAAGCGGCAGCTGGAGGAGGCGTACATCGACCTCCAGGACAAGCACACGGAGCTCGAGGACCGTCGCCGGTACACGGAGACGGTGCTCGAGGCCATCACCACCGGCGTCGTGTCGTTCGATTCGCTCGGGCGCGTGACGACGATCAACCGGGCCGCCGCCCGGATGCTCGGCGTCGACGCCGCCCGCACCGTCGGCCGGCTGCTCGAGGAGGTCTTCAGCGGGCCCGAGCAGCGCGAGCTCGTGGCGCTGGTCCAGCGCGCCCGCCGGCCCACGGCGGGCAGCGCCTCCGGCGAGCTGCACATCCGGCGGAGCGGCGCCACCCTCTCGCTGCTCGCCGCCGCCACCGCGCTCCGGGGCGAGAGCGGCGAGTACGGCGGGGCGGTCGTCGTGTTCGATGATCTCACCGAGCTGCTGAAGGCCCAGCGACTGGCGGCCTGGCGCGAGGTGGCCCAGCGCATCGCCCACGAGATCAAGAATCCGCTCAC
>JAICGY010000118.1 GCA_025922915.1 Candidatus Methylomirabilota bacterium
CCGCCGCCGGCCGCCCCCGTCGTGCCGCGGCCGCCCGCGGCCGAGCCCACGGTCGCCCCCACGGTCACCCCCGCGGCGGCCGTCGTCAGCCCGCCGAGCGAGGTGAAGCGGGAGCTCGTGCGCGTCGGGGAGTCGGTCACGGTGGCCGAGCTCGCCGAGAAGATGCGGCGGAAGTCGGGCGAGGTGATCAAGGCGCTCCTCGAGCTCGGGGTCATGCGCATGGTCAACGATCTGCTCGACCCGACGGAGGCCAAGCTGGCCGCCGACAAGTTCGGCTTCGACCTCGAGATCCGCTCCGTCGAGGGCGACATCATCGAGGAGGAGGAGACCGATCCGACCCAGCTGGCGCTGCGGCCGCCGGTCGTCACGGTGATGGGCCACGTCGACCACGGCAAGACGTCCCTGCTCGACGCCATCCGGCGGACGAAGGTCGCCGAGAAGGAGCACGGCGGCATCACGCAGCACATCGGCGCGTACCAGGTGATGACCCGCCACGGCAAAGTCACCTTCCTCGACACGCCGGGCCATGAGGCGTTCACGGCCATGCGGGCCCGCGGGGCCCAGGCCACCGACATCGTGATCCTGGTGGTGGCGGCCGACGACGGGGTGATGCCGCAGACGGTGGAGGCCGTCAACCACGCGCGGGCGGCCGACGTGCCGATCATCGTGGCCGTCAACAAGGTGGACAAGCCCGAGGCCGATCCCGACCGCGTCAAGCGCGAGCTCGCCAACCACAACCTGATCCCCGAGGAATGGGGGGGCTCGACGATCTTCGTCCCGACCTCGGCGAAGACGGCGGCCGGCATCGACCAGCTGCTCGAGATGACGGCGCTGCAGTCCGAGGTGCTCGAGCTGAAGGCGAACGCGAACCGGGCGGCCCGCGGGGCCATCATCGAGAGCCGGCTGGACCGCGGGCGCGGCGCCGTCGCCACCGTGCTCGTGCAGAACGGCACCCTCCGGGAGGGCGACGCCGTCGTCGTCGGATCCCACTCCGGGCGCGTGCGGGCGCTCATCGACCCCACCGGCAAGAAGGTCAAGGAGGCCGGTCCCTCGGACGCCGTGGAGATCCTCGGGCTGTCCGGCGTCCCCGCGGCCGGCGACGTGCTGGTGGCGGTGTCGGACGAGCGGAAGGCCCGCCAGATCGCCACGATGCGGGCCGACAAGGAGAAGGCGAAGGTCAAGGCCGCCACCCGCGTCACGCTGGAGTCGCTGCAGCGGCAGATCCAGACCGGCGAGGTGAAGGAGCTCCGTCTGATCCTGAAGGCCGACGTGCAGGGATCGGCGGAGGCGATCACCGAGTCGCTGGAGCGGCTGAGCACCGACGAGGTGAAGCTGAAGGTCATCCACAGCTCGGTGGGCGCCATCAACGAGAGCGACGTGATGCTCGCCTCGGCCTCCAACGCGATCGTCATCGGCTTCAACGTCAAGCCGGAGGCGAAGGCGGCGACCCAGGCGCAGGCCAACGGGGTCGACCTCCGCACGTACAACGTCATCTACGATGCGCTGAACGACGTCCGGGCCGCCCTCGCCGGCATGCTGTCGCCGGAGATCCGCGAGACGATCCTCGGGCGCGCCCAGGTCAAGCAGATCTTCGTCATCGGCAAGCTGGGCCCCGTGGCCGGCTCCTACGTGACCGAGGGCCGGATCACCCGCGGCGCCAAGGTGCGCGTGCGGCGGGGCACGGCGGTGGTCGGCGAAGGGACGGTCGGCTCGCTGCGCCGCTTCAAGGACGACGTCCGCGAGGTGCTCGCGGGGCTCGACTGCGGCATCGGCGTCGACGGTGTCTCCGGGGTGCAGGCGGGCGACTTGCTCGAGGCCTTCACGACGGAAGAAGTGGCCCGCACGCTGTAGCGGTGGACCGCGGAGCCGCCATGACCGCGCGCGTCGCGCTGGGAACGGTCGAGCTGCACCTTCCCGACGTGGCGTCCCTCAAGGACAAGCGCCACGTCCTGAAAGGATTGAAGGAGAAGGTGCGCGCCCGCTTCGAGGTCTCGGTGGCCGAGGTCGACCACCAGGACACCTGGCAGCGCGCGACGCTCGCGGTGGCCTACGTGTCGGCCGACGCGCGGCACGCCAACGAAGTGGTGTCGAAGGCGATGGACTTCATCGAGAACACCGTGGCCGGCATGGTCCTCGACACGTCGGTGGAGATTCTGTGATGCAGGGCAAGCGGCTCGACCGAGTGAACCAGCTGATCAAGGAGGAGGTCTCGACGCTCCTCCAGCGCGAGCTCAAGGATCCGCGCCTCGGCTTCGTCACAGTGACGGAGGTCGAGACGTCCAAGGATCTCCGCACGGCGAAGGTGTTCGTGTCGGTCCTCGGCGAGGAGCGTGAGTGGAAGGAGTCGCTGGCCGCCCTCGCGAGCGCCCGCGGCTTCGTGCGGAACTGGCTGCGGCAGCACCTCGACCTGCGCGTCACGCCGGAGGTCGTCTTCCGGCCGGACCGCTCGCTCGAGCACGCGGCCCACATCCAGTCGCTGCTGCGGCAGGTGCAGGGCGAGGGCACGTGAGCCGGGGCCCCGGCGAGGAGCGCGCCATGGCCGGCGTGCCGGACGCGGTCGTGAAGGCGTTCGATCGGCGGGGCGGGCGGGCCCTGATGCTCGGCCACGTCCACCCGGATGCCGACGTCCTCGGGACGCTGCTGGCGCTCGGGGCCGCCCTCGAGGGGCGAGGGTGGCGGGTGATCTACGGCGGGCCGCATGCGCCCCCGGCCTCGCTCGCGTTCCTGCCCGGGATCGAGCGGTACGAGGTCCTCGACCGGATCGAGGACGGTTTCGACGTGGCCGTGCTGACCGACTGCCCGAACCCCGAGCGGACCGAGGGACGGCTGGAGGCGGCGCGGCGGGCGGCCCGCACCATCGTCGACATCGATCACCACCCGGACAACCGGCTGTACGGGGACGTCAACTGGATCGACGTCACGGCGGCGGCGACGGGGGAGATGATCTACCGGCTCCTCGGCGCCCTCGGGCTGCCGCTGACGCCCGCCATCGCCACCAATCTCCTCACCGCGATCCACACGGACACCGGCTCGTTCCGCTACTCGAACGTCACGCCCGAGACGCTGCGCATCGCCGCCGACCTCGTCCAGGCTGGCGCCGAGCCGGCGGCGATCTCGTCGGCGCTCTACGAGCGGCGCACGCCGGACGCGCTGCGGCTGCTCGCCGACACGCTGGGCCGGGTCGAGCTGAGCGCCGACGGCCGCATCGCCTGGCTGGCGCTGCCGGCCGGGCTCGTGCCCGATCACTTCGTGGAGTCCGAGGAGCTCGTGAACTACCCGCGCTCGATCGCCTCGGTGCAGGTGGCCTGCCTGCTCCGGGAGCACGGCGGTCGCGTCAAGGTGAGCCTCCGCGGCAAGGGCGCCGTCGACCTGACCCGGGTGGCGGCGCGGTTCGGTGGCGGCGGCCACGCCAATGCCGCCGGCTGCACGCTGCCGGGGCCGCTGGCCGCCGCGACCAGCCAGGTGCTGGGGGCCGTGCGCGAGGCGCTGCCCGCCGCGGCCCGGGGCGCATGACGGGCTCCGGCGTGCTCGTGGTCGACAAGGCGGCGGGCGTCACGTCCTTCGACGCCGTCGCCCTCGTCCGCCGGCGCCTGCGCCTCAAGCGGGTCGGTCACGCCGGCACCCTCGATCCGGCGGCCACCGGCGTGCTGCCGGTGCTGCTGGGCGAGGCGACGAAGCTGATGCCGTATCTCGCCGATCAGGACAAGGAGTACCGGGCCATGGTCCGGCTGGGGCTGACGACCGATACGCTGGACACGAGCGGCCGCGTCCTTACCACGGCGGCCGTCGAGGGCCTGACGCGGGAGCGCGTCGAGCAGGTGTCCCGCGGCCTCGTCGGCCGGATCCGCCAGGTGCCGCCCATGTACTCGGCGGTCCGCCACGGCGGCCGGCGCCTCTACGAGCTGGCGCGGCAGGGTCTGGAGGTCGAGCGGGAGAGCCGCGAGGTGGAGGTGCACGCGATCGAGGTCGAGGAGGTGGAGGAGGCCAGCGTCCGGCTGCGCGTCGTCTGCGGCAAGGGCACGTACGTGCGCGTGCTGGCGGCGGACATCGGCCGCGCGCTCGGCACGGGGGCCGCCATCGAGCGTCTCGTCCGGACGCGGGTGGGACCTTTCCGCCTGGAGGAGGCGGTGGACTGGGCGACGCTCCGCGAGGCGTCCGCGGAGAGCCTCTGGGCCCGCGTGCGTCCGCCCGAGTCCGCGATCGCCGGCTGGCCGGCGCTCCGGCTCGACGCGCGCGCGGCGCAGCGCTTCCTCCACGGTCAGGCCGTGGACCTGGCCCCGCCCGGGGCCGCCGACGGCAGCCCGGTGCGCGTCCACGCGATGGACGGCCGGCTGCTCGGGGTGGGAGAGGTGTCGACGGGCGCGACGCGGGTCAGGCCCGTGCGCGTGCTGAATGCGGATCGTCCGGGGACTTCGGTCGTACCCGCGTGAGTCGCCCCCGAGCGCCGTCGCGCTCGGCGTCTTCGACGGCGTGCACCTGGGCCACCGCGCCATCCTGGGGACGGCGGCGGCCCGGGCGGCGGAGGCGGGGCTGTCCTCGGTCGCCTGCACGTTCGATCCCCACCCCGCGGAGGTGCTGCAGCCCGGTCGCACTCCCGGCCTCATCACGACCCTCGACGAGCGGCTGGACCTCATCGCCGCCACCGGCCTGGACGCCGCGCTGGTCCTCGACTTCACCCCGGCGCTGGCCGCGGTGGAGCCGGAGGCCTTCGTGAAGGAGGTGCTCGCCGACCATCTCCGGGCCCGCGAGGTGGTCGTCGGCTTCAATCACCGGTTCGGCCGCGGGGCGCGCGGCGACGCGCGCCTCCTCGAGAGCCTGGGCGGCCGGCTCGGGCTTCGCGTGCACGTGGTGCCCCCCCTGGCCGTCGACGGCGTCCCGGTGTCCTCGACCGAGATCCGGACCGCGCTCCGGCGGGGCGACCTCCCCGGCGCCGAGCGGTTGCTCGGCCGGCCGTACTCGCTCGGCGGGCTGGTGCAGGAGGGGGCGGGGCGAGGCCGGACGCTGGGCTTCCCGACGGCCAACGTCCGGCCGGACCGCCCGGTGCTCGTGCCGAGCGGCGTCTACGCCTGCCGGGCGGCGGTGGACGGAGCGCGATACCGCGCGGTGGTCAACATCGGCGTCAGGCCGACCTTCGGGGAGTCCAGCGTCGTGGTCGAGGCCCACCTGCTCGATGTCTCGCTCGACCTGTACGGGCGGCGGCTGGTCCTCGAGCTCGTGGCGAGGCTGCGCGAGGAGCGCAAGTTCGCGTCGCCGGGCGAGCTCCGGGGGCAGATCGCCCGCGACGTGGAGGCGGCGCGGGGCCGCCTGTGATCGCTTTACTTCACCCGGTCCGCATGGTAGAGTTGCCGCGTATCTGCCGTTGAAACAACGGTTTTTCGAACCCGCCCCGGGGTACGCTCTCCGGAGCGCGGCGATTGGAGGAGGCCCGTCCGATGTCGCTCGCCGTCGACCGCAAGAGGAACCTGATCGAGCAGTTCAGGGTGCACGAGGGGGACACGGGGTCCCCCGAGGTCCAGATCGCGCTCCTCACCGAGCGGATCAACGGCCTCACCGAGCACTTCAAGCAGCACGCGAAGGATCACCACTCGCGCCGGGGTCTGCTGATGCTCATCGGCAAGCGGCGAGCCCTGATCGAGTACCTCAAGCGGAAGGACCTGGCACGCTACCGGGCGGTGATCGAGAGGCTTGGCATCCGCCGCTGACGGCGGGCCACGAGGCAGTGCACGACCGGTCCTCGGACGGAGCGAACCCGGGGGCCCAGGAAGGGCCAGGCACGACGCGCGGACGGACCGCGCCGAACCCCTTCCATGACGGAGCCCGCCGGGTGACGGCGGAGTGACACGAGGACAAGCGTTCAGATGAGCCACCGCAAGCAGATCGACATCCGCGGCATTCCCTTCAGCATCGAGACGGGAAAGGTCGCCAGGCAGGCGGACGGGGCCGTGGTGGTCCGGTTCGGGGCCAGCATGGTGCTGGCCACGGTCGTGGCCGCGAAGTCGGCCAAGGAGTCCCAGGACTTCTTCCCCCTCACGGTGGAGTACCGGGAGCGGGCGTACGCGGGCGGGCGGATCCCCGGTGGCTACTTCAAGCGAGAGGGCGCTCCGGTCAAGAAAGAGACCCTGACGATGCGGCTGATCGATCGCCCGATCCGGCCGCTGTTCCCGGACGGCTTCCGCAACGAGGTCCAGGTGGTCTGCCTGGTCGTCTCCGGCGACCCCGAGCACGATCCCGACGTCCTCGCCATGAACGGTGCCTCGGCCGCGATCTCCCTGTCCGGCATCCCGTTCCGGGGGCCGGTCGGCGCCGTCCGCGTGGGCATGGTCGACGGCAAGCTGGTCGCCAACCCGACCACGGCGGAGCAGGCCGTCTCGCAGCTGGAGCTCATCGTCGCCGGCACCGAGGACGCCGTGCTCATGGTGGAGGCCGGCGCCCGGGAGGTGCCGGAGGAGACCATGCTGGAGGCGATCGCCTTCGGCCACGCCGAGTGCCAGCGCCTGGCGCGCATGCAGAAGGAGCTCGTCGCCGAGGCGGGCAAGCCGCGCTGGACGTTCGACCCGACGGCCGGCGTCGATACCGAGCTGGCCGGGCGGGTTCGCGCGCTGGCCGAGCCGAAGCTGGCCGCCGCCCTCGGCACGTACGAGAAGCAGGCGCGGGCGGAGGCGGTGGGCCGGGTCTTCGACGAGGTGTGGGCGGCGATGGGCGTCGAGGACACCCGGAAGGGCGCGGTCCGCGCGGCGTTCGAGGAGGCGGAGAGCGCGGTCGTGCGCCGGATGATCGTGGAGCAGGGCATCCGCGTCGACGGCCGCAAGGTCAACGAGATCCGCCCCATCTCCATCGAGATGGCGTGCCTGCCGCGCGCGCACGGCTCGGCGCTCTTCACCCGCGGCGAGACGCAGGCGCTCGTGTCGGCGACGCTGGGCACGAAGTCCGACGAGCAGAAGATCGAGGCCCTGGAGGGCGAGTCCTACCGCCACTTCATGCTGCACTACAACTTCCCGCCGTTCTCCGTCGGGGAGGTCCGTCGCTTCGGCTCCCCGTCCCGGCGCGACATCGGGCACGGCGCCCTCGCGGAGCGGGCGGTGGAGGCGGTCCTGCCGCCGAAGGAAGAGTTCCCGTACACGATCCGGGTCGTCTCCGACATCCTGGAGTCCAACGGCTCGTCCTCGATGGCGAGCGTCTGCGGGGGCTCGCTGTCCCTGATGGACGCCGGCGTCCCCCTGCGCTCGCACGTGGCCGGCATCGCCATGGGCCTGGTGAAGGAGGGCGACCGCTTCGGCATCCTCACCGACATCATGGGGACCGAGGACCACTACGGCGACATGGACTTCAAGGTCGCCGGCACCGAGAAGGGCGTCACCGCGCTGCAGATGGACATCAAGATCACCGGCGTGTCGCTGGAGATCATGCGGGAGGCGCTGCGGCAGGCGCGGGAGGCGCGGATGGTCGTGCTGGCGAAGATGCGCGAGGCCCTCGAGAAGCCGCGCGCGGAGCTCTCGCCGTACGCGCCGCGCTTCGTCACCATCCGGATCCGTCCCGAGAAGATCCGCGAGGTCATCGGCCCCGGCGGCAAGGTCGTGCGCGGCATCCAGGAGCAGACCGGCGCCAAGATCGACATCGAGGACGACGGCCGCGTCACGGTGTTCTCCCCCGACAGCGCCTCCGTCCAGAAGGCGGTCGGGATGATCCAGGACATCTGCCGGGAGGTCGAGCTCGACCGGATCTACCTGGGCAAGGTGAAGAAGATCGTCGAGTTCGGGGCGTTCGTGGAGGTCATCCCGAACACCGAGGGGCTGCTGCACATCTCGCAGATCGCGGAGAGCCGCATCCGCTCGGTCCAGGACGTTCTCACCGAGGGCGACGAGGTGCTCGTGAAGGTCATCGAGATCGACGGCAACGGCAAGATGCGCCTGAGCCGGAAGATGGCCCTGCGCGACCAGCCCGCCCTCGCCGACAAGGAACGGCTCAAGAACCCGCAGGCCGCCAACCCGCCACGTGACTGAGACCTATCGCAAGTCCGTCCTGCCGAACGGCATCCGCGTCGTCACCGAGCGGATGCCGCACGTGCGGTCGGTGGCCGTGGGCGTCTGGGTCGAGACCGGCTCCCGGCACGAGGGCGAGCCGCGCGGCGGCATCTCCCACCTGATCGAGCACCTGGTGTTCAAGGGGACCGCCACGCGGTCGGCCGAGGCCATCGCCCGCGAGATGGACTCGGTCGGGGGGCAGATGGACGCCTTCACCACGAAGGAGAACACCTGCTTCTACGTGCAGGTGCTGGACGAGCACCTGCCCATGGCGGTGGACCTGCTCACCGACATCCTCCTGCATCCCCTGTTCGACGCCGAGGAGCTCGAGCGCGAGAAGTCCGTGGTCCTCCAGGAGATCCGCATGGTCGAGGACACCCCGGACGACGTGATCCACGACCTCTTCGCCGAGCAGGTCTACGCCGCCCACCCGCTGGGGCGGCCGATTCTGGGGACCCGGGAGCTCGTCAACGGCTTCGCGCGGGAGACGATCGCGGACCACTTCGGGGAGGAGTACGTCCCGCCCCGGATCGTGATCGCCGTGGCCGGCAACGTCACCCACGAGCAGGTGGTGGACCTGTTCGGGCGGGGCTTCGACGGGTTCGGCCGGCCGGCGGGGCGGCGGCAGGCGCAGCCGCCGCGGATGATCCCCGGGGTCAACATCGTGCACAAGAGCCTCGAGCAGGTGCACCTGGTCGTCGGGTTCCCGGGGCTGGCGCACGGCGCGCCGGAGCGGTACGCGCTCTTCGTGCTCAACGACGTGGTCGGGGGCAGCATGTCGTCGCGGCTCTTCCAGGAGGTCCGGGAGCGGCAGGGTCTCGTGTACTCGATCCACACCGGGGTCCAGGCCTTCTCGGACACCGGGCTCCTCTACGTCTACGCCGCCAGCGACGCGCCCAACTTCTCGAAGGTCCTGAAGTCGATCTTCAAGGAGATCCGGACCCTCAAGAAGGACGGCATCACGGCCGAGGAGCTCACGCGGGCCAAGGACCACCTCAAGGGCAGCCTGATGCTGTCCCTCGAGTCCACCTCCAGCCGCATGAACCGGCTGGCCAAGCACGAGCTGCACCTCGGCTCCTTCCTGACGATGGACCAGATGCTGGCCGCCATCGACGGGGTCCGCCACGAGGAGGTCCAGGCCCTCATCAACGTCCTCCTGGACGAGGACCAGCTGGCCCTGACAACCCTGGGCCCGCTGGACCGCCGCAACCTGCCCGCCGAGCTCCGCAACTGAGTCCCCGGGGGAGCCCGTTCCCCCCGCCACGCGCCGGCCGCTTCCCCTCGACGCCGTTTTGCTCTAAGGTGAGGGCGTGATCGCGCGGTACACGCGCCCGGCCATGGCCGCCATCTGGAGCGACGAGGCCAGGTACGAGGCGTGGCTGCGGGTGGAGGTGGCGGCGTGCGAGGCCTTCGCGCGCCGCGGGCGCATCCCCGCCGACGTCATGGCGCGCATCCGCGGGCTCCGGGTCGACGTCGGGCGGATCCTCGCCATCCAGGCCCGGGTCAAGCACGAGATGATCGCGCTCCTCACCAGCGTGGAGGAGCAGCTCGGCTCCGACTCCCGCTTCGTCCACGTCGGGCTCACGACCAGCGATGTCTGGGACACCGCCACCGCCCTCCAGCTCCGCGCCGCCGCCGACGCGCTGCTCGGCGGCCAGGCTCGCCTGCAGGCGGCGCTCCGGACGCTGGCGCTCCGGCACCGCGACACCGTCATGATCGCTCGGACGCACGGGGTGCACGCCGAGCCCACGACCTTCGGCCTGAAGGTCGCCGGCTGGTACGTGGAGGCGGGCCGGAACCTGGAGCGGCTGCGCCGGGCGCGCGAGGCCATCGCGGTCGGCAAGCTGTCGGGCGCGGTCGGCACCTTCGCCCACCTCGAGCCGGAGATCGAGGAGGAGGTCTGCCGGGACCTCGGGCTGGCCGTGGAGCCCGTGTCCACGCAGATCGTGCAGCGGGACCGGCACGCCGAGTTCTGCGCCGCCCTCGCGGTGGCGGGCGCCTCCCTCGAGAAGATCGCGCTCGAGGTGCGGGGCCTGCAGCGCACCGAGGTGCTCGAAGCCCAGGAGCCCTTCGGCGAGGGGCAGAAGGGCTCGAGCGCCATGCCGCACAAGCGCAATCCCGAGCTGAGCGAGCGGGTGTGCGGGCTGGCCCGGCTGCTCCGAACGAACGCGCTGGCCGCGCTCGAGAACGTGGCGCTCTGGCACGAGCGGGACATCAGCCACTCCTCCGTGGAGCGGGTGATCCTGCCCGACTCCACGACCCTCCTCGACTACATGCTGGACGTCACCGCCTTCATCGTCGAGGGGCTCGAGGTCGACCCCGCCCGCATGGCCGAGAACCTCGACCGCAGCCACGGCAACATCTACTCCCAGCGCGTCCTGCTGCGCCTCACCGAGGCCGGGCTGGCGCGCCAGGCGGCGTACGAGCTGGTGCAGGGCCACGCCATGCGGGCGTGGCGCGAGCGCCGCCCGCTGCTCGAGCTGTTGACGGGCGACCCCGCCGTCATCGCCCACCTCACGCCGGACGACCTGAAGGCGTGCTTCGATCCGGCGTGGTACGTCCGACACGTGGACGCGGTGTTCCGCCGGGCGGGGCTGGCGTGAGTCCGACAGGAGGAGCCCACGTGAAGGCCGAGGCGCGCGAGAAGCTCTCCGAGGGCAAGGCGAAGATCGTCTAC
>JAICGY010000119.1 GCA_025922915.1 Candidatus Methylomirabilota bacterium
CAGGTAGGCGACGCTGCTCCCGCAGTCGGCGATCTTCAGGGCCGCCGCCGGCCAGACGCCGTCGCAGGCCGGACACGTCTCCGTCACCGCCCGGCCAGGAAGGCGCCGAGCCGGCGCAGTCCTTCCTCGATGCGCTCCAGCGAGGCCGTGTACGAGAAGCGCAGGTAACCCTCGGCGTTCGAGCCGAACGCCGCCCCCGGGGTGACGGCGACGTGGCAGCCCTCGAGGATTTCGAACGCGAACCGGGTCGAGTCCTGCGTGAACCGGCGCGCGTTGGCCAGGACGTAGAACGCGCCCCTCGGCTCGCAGCCCACCCCGAGCCCGATCGCGCGCAGCCCGGCCACCATCGCCCGCCGGCGCTCCGCGAAGACCCGCCCGAAGCGGGCAGGCTCGTCGGCGGCCTCGCGCAGGGCCGCCACCCCGGCCCACTGCACGAACTCGTTGGTCGAGATGAAGAAGTTCCCGAAGAGCGTCTGCAGCGCCCGCGCGTGCGCGCGCGGCGCGATGACGTAGCCGAGGCGCCAGCCCGTCATCGCGAAGGCCTTGGAGAAGCCGTTGAGGACGAACGCGCGGTCCGTGAGCTCCAGGATCGACCGGTCGCGCTCCCCCTCGGTCAGCCCGTGGTAGATCTCGTCCGAGACCACGCACGCCCCCTGCGCCTCGGCCAGCCGCGCGATCGCCGCCATCCGGTCCGCGGAGAGGACCATTCCCGTCGGATTCGCCGGGGAGTTGATCATGATCGCCCGGCAGCGTGGGGTCAGGCGGGCGGCGATCGCCTCGGGACGGTACTGGAAGCCGTCGTCCTCGGTGGTGTCGACCTCGACCGGGACGCCCTCCGCGTAGCGGATGAAGTTCGGGTAACAGGCGTAGTACGGGTTGCTGAGGACGACCTCGTCCCCGGGGTCCAGTAGATGGCCGAAGAGGAGGAGCATGGCGGGCGAGGTGCCGGGCGTGACCAGGATCTGCTCGGCCGCGACGGCGACCCCGTAGGTCGCCCGGTAGTGATCGGCGATGGCCTCGCGCAGGGGCAGGATGCCGAGGCTGTGGGCGTAGCGGGCCCGCCCGTCCTTGAGGGCCTTCTCGAGCGCCTCGCGGACGACGGGCGGCGCCTCGAAGTCCGGCTCGCCGTAGCCCAGGTTCACCACGTCCGTCCCCTGGCGCTCGAGCTCGGCGGCGCGCTCCGCGACCTCCACGGCGAGGAACGGCTCGATCTCCCGCATCCGTCCGGCCAGCCTCACCGGCGCCGCCTCCGCGCGCGGCCGGTCGTCGGCGCGCCCGAGGCGTCGACGCGCCGCCAGCGGCGCGCGGCTCCCGTCTCCCAGGCGGCCCGCGCCACGCCCTCGGCCACGGCGGCCGCCACCCCCTTGTTGAACACGCTGGGGATGATGTACTCGGCGCTCAGCTCGGCGCGCGTCACGCACCCGGCCAGAGCGTGTGCGGCGGCGAGCTTCATCTCGTCGTTTACCGTCCGGGCCCGGCTGTCGAGCAGGCCGCGGAAGAACCCCGGGAAGCAGAGGACGTTGTTGATCTGGTTGGGATAGTCGGAGCGCCCGGTGGCCATCACGGCCACGTGCCGCTCGGCCTCTTCCGGCTGGACCTCCGGCACGGGGTTGGCCATGGCGAAGACGATCGGATCGCGCGCCATCCGCCGCACGTCGCGGACCGCCAGGATGCGCGGCACGGACAGCCCGATGAAGACATCCGCGCCGGCCACCGCGTCGGACAGCGTGCCGCGCACCTGGCGGGGGTTGGTGCTGGCGGCCACCCAGCGCTTCATGTAGTCCATGCCCTGGGTGCGAGCGCGGTGCAGCGTGCCGTGCTCGTCGACGCCCACGATGTCGCGGACGCCGCTGGACTGGAGGATCTTGATCGTCGCCGTCCCGGCCGCGCCCACGCCGGTCACCACGGCCCGCAGGGACCGCAGCGGCTTCTTGACGATGCGCAGGGCGTTCAGCAGGGCGGCCAGCACGACGACCGCCGTGCCGTGCTGGTCGTCGTGGAAGACCGGGATGTCGAGGTCCTTCCGCAGCTGCTCCTCGATCTCGAAGCAGCGGGGCGCCCCGATGTCCTCGAGATTGATCCCCCCGAAGGCCGGCGCGATGATCTTGACGGTCTCGACGATCTTGTCGACCTCCTTCGTGGCCAGACAGATCGGGAAGGCGTCGACGCCGGCGAACTCCTTGAACAGCATGGCCTTGCCCTCCATGACGGGCAGGGCCGACTCGGGCCCGATGTCGCCCAGCCCGAGCACGGCGGTGCCGTCGGTGACGACGGCGACGCTGTTCTGCTTCATCGTCAGCGCGAACGCCCGGTGCCGATCCTCGTGGATGGCCAGACACACCCGGGCGACCCCCGGGGTGTAGACCATCGAGAGATCGTCGCGGGTCCGGATCGGGACCTTGTTGCGGATCTCGATCTTCCCCCCCAGGTGCATCAGGAACGTGCGGTCCGAGACGTTGCCGACCTGGACCCCTGCGGTGTGCTTCAGCCGGGCCACGATCTGCTGCCCGTGCTCGCTGTCGCGGGCCTTGATGGTGATGTCGCGGACGACCCGGTCACGGGTCGACTCGACCAGGTCCACGGCCCCGATGTCCCCGCCCGCGCCCCCGATGGCGGAAGCGACCCGACCGAGCATCCCTGGGCGATTCCGGATGACGAGGCGAACCGTGAGGCTGTAGGAGGCGCTCGGAGCGACGGCGGACATCCTTACACATCTACTCTCCGCGATCTCGGGAAGTCAACTCGGCCCCGGGTCCCGGGAACCCCGGACCGAACGCTGGGGTTTCGAATGGGCGCCCGCGGTCTTCTGCCGGGAAGGGCGCTTGTAGAACCGACGCGCCCGGCTAAGCCGACCGCAACCTCGAGCGCCCCGGAGACCGTGCCGCCAAAAATGCGCGGTTGACGGAACGCGGCGCTCCGAAAAGGCCATGCGCCTTCTCACGGCGTCCCGGTGTGGCAGGGAGACGTGGGCAAGCGTTACAACGTGTTAGGAAAATTCTCGCCACGTTGGCGTGCTTCTTGAAGCCGGAATGGCGAAACGATCGCGCGCCGACTAGCATCAAAAGGCTCTGAAGACAACCCCGACCCCGGTGACACGATGACATTCAAAGCGACGACACGCGAGATGACGATGGATACCCCCGAGATCGTGCCGGCGGCGCTCGTGGAAGAGGAGCCGGAGACGGCTCTCCACGAGGACGAGCAGGACGGGCTCCCGCCCGTGTCCGAGGTCGCGCTGACCCCGCTCCCCGCCAAGGGCGAGGATCCGGTCCGACTGTATCTGAAGGAGATCGGCAAGGTTCCCCTGCTGACGGCCCACCAGGAGGTCGAGATCGGCCGGCGGATCGAGACGGGCCAGATCGCGCTGCGGCGGGCGCTCGCCGGGATCCCCATGGCGGTGCGGCTGCTCCTCGACGTCGGCGACCGGCTCCGCCGGGAGGAGACCGCGGCCGACGATGTGATCGTCCTGCCCGAGGGGGGCGAGCTGGAGCCGAAGGCCGTCCGGCCCGTGCTGCTGGCGTTCGGTCGCATCCGGCGTCTGGAGCGCAAGATCGCCCGCACCGAGGAGTCCCTGGACGACCGGCGGCGGTCGGCGGCGTCCCGGGCCAACGCCATCAAGCAGATCGGTCAGCACCGCGAGGCCATCCAGAAGGTGGTCGCCGAGATGCCGCTGAAGCCGGCGCTCATCGACGAGCTGGTCGCTCGGGTGCGGCGGCACTGCAAGCGGATCGGCATGCTGAGCGACGAGGCGCGGCGCAACCGCACGGCGGCGCTCGTCCGCGAGCTGCGCCAGGCCGAGGCCGAGGCCGGGCTCCCGCGCAAGCCCCTGATGGCGCTCGTCGAGCAGATCGAGGACAGCGACCGCGTCGTCCGCCAGGCGAAGCGGGAGCTGATGGAGGCCAACCTCCGCCTGGTCGTCTCGGTGGCCAAGCGCTACCTGGGTAGCGACCTGTCCCTGCTCGACCTCGTCCAGGAGGGCAACATCGGCCTCATGAAGGCCGTGGACCGGTTCCAGTACCGGCGCGGCTTCAAGTTCTCCACGTACGCGACGTGGTGGATCCGTCAGGCCATCACCCGGGCGATCGCGGACCATTCGCGGACGATCCGCATCCCCGTGCACATGGTGGAGACGCTCAATCGGATCTCGCGGGTGAACCGCACGATGATCAACGAGATGGGGCGCGAGCCGACCCCCGAGGAGCTCGCGCAGCGGACCGGCGTGCCCGCCAAGAAGGTCCGGCTCATCCTCGAGTCGTCGCGCAAGCCGCTGTCGCTCGAGACGCCGATCGGGGAGGACTCCGAGCTGGGCGACTTCCTCGAGGACAAGTCGGCGGGGTCGCCGAACGACTCGCTGCTGAACCAGGACCTGACGACCCAGGTAGAGCGCGCGCTCGCCACGCTGTCGCCGAAGGAGAAGGAGATCCTCCGCCTGCGGTTCGGCATCGGGGAGGAGGGCGAGCACACGCTGGAAGAGGTCGGCAAGCGGTTCGCGGTGACGCGAGAGCGGATCCGGCAGATCGAGGCCAAGGCTCTCCGGAAGCTGCGCCACCCGCTGCGCGGCCGCAACCTCCGCGCGTTCATCGAGAATTGATCACACGGGGGGCTCCGGGCGCCCCCCGATCCCCCCAGCGCTCGCCCCCGCCTCGGCGAAGCCGGGGCGGGGCTCGTTCACCGACACCTTCTGGTCCCGGCGGCGGCCGTTCAGCTGGCCGCCGCGGCGGCGGTCAGGGGCGGCTCTTCTGGCCGGTGGCGGCGAGGTGGTAGACGAGGAGGCTGGTCTCCGGGGGCGAGCCGCTGATCATGGTCAGCATGGTGGCGATCTCGCTCCGGTGGTGGACCGCGTGGGTGAGGACGTGCTGCAGGAGCACGCCCAGGCGGCCGTGGAAGGGCCGCCCCTCCGTGTTCCTGTAGTCCACGATCCGGTCCAGGTCGGCCGCGGTGAGGGCTTCCACGAAGGCCGCCTACTCGGTCTCGAGGACATCCCACGGTGCCCGGAGCGCCGTCATCGAGGCGACGTCGGCTCCGGGGAGCGCGGTCGGGGAGGTCCCCTTCCAGCGCTGGAGCCATAGCCAGTCGGCGCCGTAGAGGTGCGCGAACATCCGCGTCAGCGTCGGGAAGCTGAACTGGCGGCCCACCTCCCGGCCGCACGCCTCGTCGCCGAGCGCGAGGGCGACCTCGAACAGCCGGCGGTTCGCCCACCGGTGATAGGCGCAGAGGTCCTGGACCGGCGCGAGGCTCACCGCGGCTCCCTCTAGTCCAGCACGGCCACCGTGTCGCCGTCCTGGACCGTCTGGCCTTCCTGCACGCGGATCTCCTTGACGGTGCCCGCGCGCGGCGCCTCCACGGGAATCTCCATCTTCATCGACTCCAGCACGATCACCGGGTCACCGGCGGCCACCCGGTCCCCCGCCTTGGTCGGGACCTGGAACACCACCCCCGTGATGTGCGCCTTGATCTCCTCGGACATGGTGCGCTCCTTGTCCGCGGGGCGAGTCGCGCCCGGCCCGCGGAGCGCCTAGTATACGTCGCGCTTCCGGTCAGTCGCCGAACGTGCCGGACTCCACCATCTGCGTGTGGGCGGCGCCGCGCTGGAAGTCGGGGTGGGCGACGACGCGGGCGAGGAACGGAAGCGTCGTGCGCACGCCCTCGACCGAGGTCGCGGCCAGCGCCGCCGCCATCCGCGCCAGCGCCTCGTCGCGCCCGGCGCCGCGGCTGACGAGCTTGAAGAGCAGCGGGTCGTAGTGGACGGAGACGCTGCTGCCGACCTCGACCCCGGACTCGACCCGGATCCCCTCCCCGGCCGGCACGTGCAGCGCCGCGATCGTCCCCGGCGAGGGCAGGAACTTCTTCGCCGGGTCCTCCGCGTAGACCCGGCACTCGACGGCCGCGCCCCGCAGGACGATGTCCCCCTGTCGCCAGGACAGCGGCTCGCCGGCGGCCACGCGCAGCTGCTCGACGACCAGGTCCAGCCCGGTGACCTCCTCGGTGACGGGATGCTCGACCTGGATGCGGGTGTTCATCTCGAGGAAGTAGAAGCGGCCGCGGCCGTCCACGAGGAACTCCAGCGTGCCGGCATTGACGTAGCCGATGGCGCGCGCGCCGGCGAGGGCCGCCTCGACGAGCCCCTCCTTCACGGCGGGCTCGAGCCCGGGCGCCGGCGACTCCTCGACGAGCTTCTGGTGCCGCCGCTGGATGGAGCACTCGCGCTCGTACAGGTGCACGAGCCCCCCGCGGGTGTCGCCGAAGACCTGGACCTCGACGTGACGGGGCCGGTCGAGGTAGCGCTCCACGTACAGGGCCGGGTTGCCGAAGGCCGCCTGCGCGCGCCGCGTCGCGCCCGCGAAGGCGGCCGCCAGGTCCTGGACCCTGTCCACGCGGGCCATGCCGATGCCCCCGCCCCCGCCGGCGGCCTTCAGGACCAGGGGGAAGCCGATCTCCGGCGCCAGGGCTTCCGCGGCCGCCACGTCGGCGATCGGCCCCGCGCTGCCGGGCACGACCGGAACACCGGCCGCCGCCATGACCCGGCGCGCCTCCGTCTTGTCTCCCATGACGCGGATCGCCTCCGGGTCGGGCCCGACGAAGGCCAGGCCGGCCTGCCGGCAGGCCTCGGCGAAGCGCCAGCTCTCCGAGAGGAAGCCGTATCCGGGATGCACGGCGTCGGCGCCCGTGCGCCGGGCGGCGTCGATCACGCGCTCGATGTCCAGGTAGCTCTCGCGCGCGGGTGCGGGCCCCAGCAACACGGCCTGGTCGGCCTCCCTCACGTGCGGGGCGTCGCGGTCGGCCTCGGAGTAGACGGCGACCGTTCCGAGAGACAGCCGGCGGCACGCACGGAGCACCCGCCGGGCGATCTCGCCGCGGTTGGCGACCAGGACCGCCCGGAACATCACCCGCCCGGCTGCAGGCGGGCCACCTCGGCCGCCGCGATCATCCAGCCGTCGTCACCGGGCACCCAGCGCTCCTGCACCACGGCCTGCCCGGCACCGTCGAGCCGGAGCCGCGTGACCCGGTACCGCCCGATGCGCGCCACGCCCGCCACCGCCGCCTGCGTCCACGGGCCCTGGAGGCGCGCGTACTCCTGCCGCACCGCGGTCCGGGCCTCGGGGAGGACGTGACGCTCCGCCGCCTCGAGGTCGCCGCGGGCCAGGGCGGCCACGTGGGCCCGCAAGCGCTCGCCGAGGTCCGCGGGCGCCACGCCGGGGTCGAAGGGCGGCGGGACCTCGACGAGATCCTGCGCGACGGCGGCGGGATCGGGTGCGGACGCCGTGGCGTCCACGAGCGGCTCCTCCACGTCCCCCGTCACCCCCCGGGCCTCCGCGAGCGCGGCCAGCACCCGGCGCTCGCACGCCTCCGCGCGCTCGGCCATCCCGGCGCCGGCGAGGTGGCGCGCGAGGACGGCCGCGCCGGCCGACGCGTGCCGCCATTCCTCCTCGATGCACCGTTCCAGGATGCGGCGCGTCGGGGGCTCGTAGACGGGGTTCGCGACGGCCAGGTGTCGCCGATAGACGGTGGCCAGGTGCGGCTTCAGCACCCGGTAGACCGCGGTCACCCGCTCGACGCTCTGGTCCCGGCCCTCGAACCGTTCGAGCACATCGAGCACGCGCACGACGCGGTCGCTGGCCGGCTCGGACTCCTGGGCCGGCGCCCGGAGCTCGGGCAGCCGCCGCCCCCACAGATCGGCGTGCTGGGCGCAGTCCCACACGTGGCGGCCGAGCAGAAGCTTGACGTCGAGCTCCGGCGTGAGCGCGATCCAGCCGCCCAGGATCCGCATCATCCGCTCCTCGACGTAGCGGTACTGGCGGATCCGCCGCGCGGCGGCGTCGACGGAGAAGTGGCCGGCGAGCGGGCGCGCGCTCAGCTAGTACACCTGGGAGCGCTGCGTGCTCTTGACGAGCCGCGCGATCTCCTCGTCGGTGAAGCCGGCGAGCTTGCGCGCCTCGTGCGCGATGGAGATGGGCACCGCCTCGTGGGCGCCGTCCAGTCGCGTGCCGTTCAGGTTGAACCGCTCGTCGATCGTCTCCTGGAACTCGATCGCCCGCCGCCGCCGCTCGGGGTCCCCCCGCGTCAGCTCGTTGAGCCACCGCGAGCCCATGCGGACGTGCGTGATCTCGTCCGCGAGCACGTAATCCACCGAGCGCTCGATGATCGGGTCGCCGATCTTGCGCGCGATGTGAACGAGCTGGTTGAACACGTCGCAGGCCAGCCCTTCGAGGCCCCGGTTGACGCCGGCCACGCGCGCCGCCGCGTCCTCCGCGCAGGCGCACCGCCAGAGGATGGTGGACTCCGGGAACTCGCCGACGTAGCCGCCGAGGTGCTCGAGGAGCCCCAGGTAGGTCTCGACGTGGCGCGACTCGTCCCACACCTGGCGGGCCATGTCGAGGGTGAACTCCCAGGGGGCATCCGGGAAGTCGTAGACGGTGCGCCCGGCGCCCTCCATGGCCTGCAGCTCTCCGACCAGGATGCCGTGCACGCGGTCGCGGATCGCGTCGCGGTCGGCGAGATCCGGGAAGGGCGGCAGCCCCTGCTCGACCTTCAGGGCGGCGATGTCCCGCGCCCGCATCCGGATGAAGCGATCCTCGCGGGCCAGCTTGTCGTAGGCGATCGGACGGTCCATCGGCCTCCTCCGGCCGTGCACTGAACGCGCGTTCACCCGAGTGTACCCGACGGCGCGCGCGTCGCGCAACGCGACGCCCGGCGCTACTCCGCGGGGTCCTCGGGCACGAGCGTGGCGGGCACGATGGTGGCGCGCCCGAAGCGGGCGTTGATGCGGTCGACGGCGCGGCCGAGCCGCTCCCGCCGCAGGGCGGCCGGGTCGAGCAGCGGCAGCTGGCCCCGGGCCTCGGGCCGCAGGGCACCCGCGGCGACGCCGATCAAGCGAACGGGCTGCACGAGCCGCTCGCGGCCGAGCAGCGTCAGCGCACGACGGTAGATCTCGAGACCGTCCTGGGTGGGATCCCCGGTGTGGCTGCGCGTGAGGGTGCGGAAGTCGGCCCACCGCAGCTTCAGCGTCACCCGGGCCGCCGCGAGGCCGGACGCGCGGAGCTCGCGCGCCACGCGCTCGGCCTGGCCCCGGAGCGTCCTCTCCAGCGTCGCGCGCACGCGACAGTCCCGCTCGAAGGTCGTCTCGGCGCCCATCGACCGGGGCGCCGATTCCGGCTCCACCGCCCGGTCGTCGCGGCCGAGCGCGAGCGCCTTCAGCTCCCGGCCGTGGGCGCCCAGCCGGGCGACCAGCGGCCCCTCGGACAGCCGCTGGATCTGGCCGATGGTCGTGATCCCGAGCTCGCCGAGGAGCCGTGCCGTGGCCTTGCCCACGCCCCACAGCCGCTCCACGGAGAGGGGCGCCAGGAAGTCGGCCTCGGAGCCCGGCGCGACGACGACCAGCCCGTCCGGCTTGTCGAGGTCCGAGGCGACCTTGGCGACGAACTTGTTCGTGGCGAGCCCGGCCGACGCGGTGAGGCCGGTCTCGTCGCGGATGCGTCGCTTGATCCGGCGCACGGCCTCGACGGGCGGGCCGAACAGCGGCGCGGTTCCGGTCAGGTCCAGGAAGGCCTCGTCGACGGACACGGGCTCCACCAGCGGGGAGAAGTCCCCGAGGATCGCCATGATCTCGTCCGAGACGCGGCCGTACCTCGCCATGTCGACGGGCAGGAAGACCGCGTCCGGGCACAGCCGCGCCGCACGGGAGATCGGCATGGCCGAGCGGACGCCGGATCGGCGCGCCTCGTAGGAGGCGGCGGACACCACCCCCCGGCCCCGCGGGTCGGCTCCCACGATCACCGGCCGTCCCCGCAGCGCCGGCCGGTCGCGCTGCTCCACGGCGGCGTAGAACGCGTCCATGTCGACGTGCGCGATCGCTCGCACGTCGCGCCGGGGCCGGTCCGTGGGGGGCGGATCCGGAGCGGCCGTGACGCAGTCTCCGGTCAGGCGCGCGCCAGGCCGATCTCGGCGGCGACGGGCTCGAGGGCCTGGACCACGAACGCGATGTGCGCGTCCAGCTCGACGCCGAGCTCGGCGGCGCCGCGGTAGACGTCCTGGCGGTTCACCGTGCGCGCGAACGCCTTGTCCTTGAGCTTCTTGCGGACGGACGCCGGCTCGAGCCCGGTGATGACGCGGCCCGGCCGCACGAGCGCGCAGGCGTGCACGAACCCCGTCAGCTCGTCGCAGGCATACAGGGCCCGGTCCAGCCGCGACACCCGCGGCATGCCCGAGTAGTCCGCGTGGGCGAGGATCGCGTAGACGACGTCGGCGGGCAGGCCCCGCGCCACCAGGATCTCCGCCCCCTTCATCGGATGGGCGGGCGCCCGGGGATGCATCTCGTAGTCGAAGTCGTGCAGCATGCCGGCGATGCCCCACCGCTCGACGTCCTCGCCCAGGTGGGCGGCGTAGGCGCGCATCGTCGCCTCCACCGCCCGGGCGTGCTTCCGCAGACCGTCGCCGTGCGTGAACTCGGTCAGGATCGCCCACGCCGCCTCGCGCGTGGGCAGGGCGACACCGGGCGGCGGGGACGGGGCGGACACGGCCCGAGGCTCAGGCCCGCGAGACCGGCTGCTGGCTCCGCCACTTGTCGATCGACTTCTTCGAGAAGACCCAGGCACCGTTCACCGTGAGGCAGGGGATCCGGCGCTCGGTCGCCAGCACGGCGAGGCTCGCCTCGTCCATGCCGAGGTAGGC
>JAICGY010000120.1 GCA_025922915.1 Candidatus Methylomirabilota bacterium
CCTATCCGTGTAGATACACCCAAACGAGCCGACGGATTCCCGGGCGCGGCGGGCCATGCGAGGAACCCTAGCGGGCCGCCCGGGCGGCGGCGGCCAGCGCGTCGAGCGCGGACCTGGGAAGGTGGCGGGCCACCGAGCGCTGGGCCTGGCGCCAGCGGGGCAGCGCGGCGGTCACGGCGGCGATGCCGCGTGGCGTGATGGCGATCAGCCGCTCCCGGCCGTCCTCGCCGGGATCCACCCGCACGAAGCCCTTCGCCAGCAGCGGCCGCAGGTTGCGCGTGAGAGTGGTGCGCTCCAGCCCCAGCCGCTCGGCCGCGCGGTGGAGCGGCACGGGCTCGCCCCGCGCCAGCACCACCAGCAACGTGAACTGCGTCGCCCGCAGCCCGGCCGGGCGCAGCCGGCGGTCGTAGTGCTGGGTGATGGCGCGGGCGGCCCGGCGCACGGCGAAGCATGCGCACGCCTCGCACTCGCTGAAGTCGACGGCTTCCTTCATCTGATAGGTGTATCTACATCTATCTCCTCCCGCCTGTCAAGACGCGACGGGCAGGGGCGCCTGGACAGGCGGCGACCGGCGCTGCTAGGCTGCCGCCGATGCTCGACCGCACGAGGGCCCCGCGCGCTGGTGGCGCGCCCTGGCGGCAGACGTAGCAGACACTCCACGACGGTGAACGGGCCGGCGCATGCCGAGATCGAGCGCTTTCACGGCGCCGCGATGGAGCTCGCCGACGAGGCGCGCCGCATCGTCGTGGCCGCCGTCGCGGCCGGCTACCAGATCCGGACCAAGGCGGACGCCTCGGTCGTGACGGAGGTCGACCAGGCGGTCGAACGTCGGCTGCGCGAGCTGATCGCCCGCTGGTTCCCCGACCACGGCGTCGTCGGCGAGGAGTACGCGCCGACCCGGCCCGACAGCGCGTTCCAGTGGATCCTCGACCCGATCGACGGCACGGAGGAGTTCGTCCACGGGGTGCCCACCTTCGGGACGATGCTGGCCCTGCAACACCACGGCGCCGCGCTGGTCGGTGTGATCGACCACCCCGCCCTCGACGTCCGGGTGAACGCCGCCGCGGGCCACGGCGCCTACCGGAACGGCAGCCGCATCCGGCTCGCCGACGCCCCGGCCGATCTCCGTCCCGAAGCGGTCCGCCTCGTGCTGAGCGCCCGGCTGAACTTCACGCGGCAGGTCGACGAGGGGCACCTCTTCGAGGCGCTCACCCGGACCTACCCGAACCACCGCATCTACCGGGCGGCCTATGCCCACACCGCCGTCGTGAGCGGCGCCGCCGACGTCATGGTGGACATGCACAACCACGTCTGGGACCTGGCCCCGGCCCGGATCCTGGTCGAGGAGGCCGGCGGACGCTACGCGGTCGTGCGAGACTTCCCGGCCTCGGACGGCGACCGCCTGATCAGCGCCGTCTTCGGGCGGCCGGCCGTCGTCGACCGCGTGCTCGCCCTGTTCGGGTAGCCCGGACACGTCTGCCGGGAGCGGACATTCGTGAGCGCGGGCGCCGGCATGCCGAGCAGGGCGAGCGCCACCGGCAGCGGCAATCGCCGCCGGTGCGCCCGGGGGCTCGCCTACGGGCGGATGCCCGTCCAGTCGCCCGCCTTCTCGAAGGCGGAGGCCGCCCGGTAGATCGACACCTCGTCCAAGTGCTTGGCGACCAGCATCATCCCCGCCGGCAGCCCGTCGCCGAGGCCGCAGGGCACGCTCATCGCGGGATGGCCGGTGACGTCGAAGGGCGCGGTGTTCGGCAGCATCTCGAACGCCCGCTGGATGATCTCCATGCGCGGGGCGTCCGGCTTCGGGATGGGCGTGGCCTTGAGGGGCAGGGTCGGCATCAGCAGCAGGTCGAAATTCTGGAGGACGGCGTCGTAGGCGGCACGTAACACCCGGGCGAGGTTCTGGGACTTCGCGTAGTAGTGGCCGCGGTACTTGTCGAGCGCGTACTGCCCGAAGAGGATCGTGGTCTTCAGGGTGTCGGAGAACTCGTCGGCGCGCTGGCGCCAGGCCGAGTGGGCGTCGATGAGGCTCGTGACGTAGAGGCCCTTCCAGTTGAAGCCGAAGCCGTTGCCGTTCAGCATCTGCCACGTCGCGCCCTCGACGGCGATCGGCGTCCAGATCGCGGCCCCGGCCAGGTGGAACGGGATCGACACCTCCTCCACCTGCGCGCCGAGCTGCCGGAACGTCGCGGCGCCCTTGCGGACCAGGGCGTCGACGTCGGCCTCCGAGTTCGCGTGGCCGAACCCCTCCTTCACGACCGCGATCTTCATGCCCCGCACGTCCGCCGTGAGGGCGCTGGTGTAGGCGGCGGTCCTGACGTCGGTCTGGCGCGGATCGAGCCCGTCGGGCCCGGCCAGCACCTCGAGCAGCAGCGCGTTGTCGGCCACCGTCGCCGTCATGGGCCCGGTGTGATCGAGCGTGGCCTCGATGGGGAAGATGCCCGTGTAGGGCACGAGGCCGTGCGTGGGCTTCAGGCCGTACACGCCGCAGTAGGCGGACGGGATGCGGATGGAGCCGCCCTGGTCGCCGCCGATGGCCATGTCCACCTCGCCCGCCGCCACCAGCGCCGCGCTGCCCGAGGACGAGCCGCCCGCCGAGTACCCGGCCCGGCGCGGGTTCTGCACGGGCCCGGCCGCGCTCGTGTGGCTGCCGCCGGAGAAGCAGAAGTACTCGCAGTGGGCCTTGCCCAGGATCGTGCCGCCCGCGTCCAGCATGCGGGTGACGATGGTGGCGTCGACGTCGGGGACGTAGCCCTCCAGCGTCGAGGCGCCGTTCATCATCGGCACGCCGGCCAGGCAGACGTTGTCCTTCAGCGCGATCCGCTTGCCGCGAAGCCGGCCCGAGGCCGCGCCCTGCACCTCGCTCTTGTAGTACCAGGCGTTGTACTTGTTCTCCGCGCCCTGGGGGCGGTAGCCGGGCGTGCGCGGATACTTCACGCGCGGCATGGGGTCGGCCATCGCCTCGATCGCGTGGTAGGCGGCCAGGGTGCCGCCCATGGTCTCGAGGAAGAACGCGACGTCGGCGTCGGACAGGCGCATCCCCAGTTGCTGGCCGACCGCCTTCAGCTCGTCGGGAGTTGGAAGCTTTGCGCTGGCCATGGGCTCCTCCTTCTGCGGAGACGGACGCGCGGTGGGAGTCTCCGGGGGAAGCGTACCGCCGCTTCCCGGCGCTCACCAGCGCCGTGCCTGCCCGGGCGGCGCCGGCGACGGAAGGCCGTAGAGGCGGGCCGCGTTGGCGCCGAGGACGTCTGCGGCGACGGCCAGCGCCTCGCCGGTCTCGAGCGCGCCGGGCGTCACGAGCTCGTCGAGGATCACGCCGAGCCCCCAGCGCCCCCAGCGAGCGGCGAGCCAGAAGATCTCCGGGATGCTGTACGAGGGTCTGCGACGCGTGTCGCCCCCGCATGGTGGCGTCGGTGCTCTCGGTGAAGAAGCGGGGATAGTCGGCGGCGCCGGCGGGCGGGCCGTCTCGCAGGAGCGAGTGGCAATGATGGTCCACGATCGGGACGGTCCCGAGATCGAGGGCCATCGGCCCCTCAGAACTTCCAGAAGTGGTGCTTCACCTCGAAGGCCACGTCGGCCTTGCTGAACGCCTCCCACTCCGAGCGCTTCACGGTCATGAAGGCGCGCGCGAGCACCGGGCCGAGCGCCTCCACGAGGACCTCGTCCCCGGCCAGGCCGTCGAGCGCCTCCGCGAGGCTGGCCGGGAGCCGCCGGATGCCGCGGGCCTCGCGCTCGGCGTCCGACCAGTCGCCCGGGTCGACGAGGGCGGGCTCGCCGGGCGTGAGCTTGCGCCGCACGCCGTCGAGCCCCGCGGCGAGGAGGCCGCCCAGGGCGAGGTAGGGATTCGACGAGGCATCCGACGGCTTCAGCTCGGCGTTCGTGGAGCCGGCACGGTCGGAGGCGAACGGGGACGCGATGCGCACGGCCCCCTCGCGGTTGTCGGGACCCCAGGCGGTGTAGGCCGAGCTCCAGGAGTGCGGCTTCAGGCGGCGGTACGAGTTGTACGAGGGGCACGTGAGCGCCACCAGCGCAGGCAGGTGGGCCAGCACGCCGGCGACGAAGTGATACCCGAGCGCGCTGATGCCGTACCGGCCGCGCGGGTCGTGCATGAGGTTCTTCCGGCCCGCCGCGTCCCAGAGGCTCCAGTGGATGTGCCCGCCGTTGCCCGCCTGATCGGGAAAGGGCTTCGGGGCCAGGGACGCGTAGAGGCCGTGCCGGTACGCCACGCCGCGCACCGTCTCCCGGTAGAGCACCTGGCGGTCGGCGGCGGCGAGAGCGGGGGCGTGGCGCACCGACAGCTCCTGCTGGCCGTGGCCGAGCTCGGGGTAGTACTGCTCGACCTCGATGGACTGGGCCTCGAGCGCGGCGACGATGTCGTCCATGACGGCGGCCGCCGTGGTCATGCCCGTGGTCGAGAAGCAGAGACTCTCGTCGAGGGGCGCCCACGCGCCGTCGGCGCCGCGCGTGGCCAGCGAGAACTCGCACTCGAACGCCGCGCGCACCGTGAAGCCCGCCGCCGCGCAGGCGGCGATCTGGCGCTTCAGGAAGTCGCGCGGGCAGGCCTCCCACGGCGCGCCGTCGAGCGTGCGCATGTCGACGGTCATGGCGGCCGTGCGGGGCGCGTACGGGAGCACCACGAACGTCTCCGGGTCCGGGACGAGGCGGATCTCGCCCACCGGCCCCAGTCCCTCGACCCGGGTGAGCTGATCCAGCATGTTCATGGCCTGCATCGCGACCGTCAGCCCGATGCCGTCGGTGAGGCGCCCGGCCAGGCCGTCGACGTGGGTGGCCTTGCCGCGGGTGACGCCCCCGTTGTCGGTGTAGAGGAAGCGGACCAGGCGCACGCCGGAGCGGCGGACGGCGTCGACGACACGACGGGCGGCGGGAACGCGGCGGGATCCATCTCGATCGCGCATGGGCTCCCTCCCCTGGCGTGCGGCCTATCTCAACTACGTCCGGGCCGCTCCCCGTGTCAACCTGCGGCTCCGCCCTCCTCCGGAGAGACCTCCTGCGCAGGAATCGGGCACATGGCCCGACCACCGTGGGCATCATGTCCGCAAGAAGAGCCGACACGCCCGCGAGTCGGGCGACGTGCTTGCGCGAGGGACCCGGCGCGAATCGGTCGACGGCGGCCGGCGATCGAAACATCAGCGGGAGTCATCCACCACGGCTCGGGCAGGAGACCCGGCTGCTGACATGCAGCGTGTGCTGATCGCCCAGGAGAAGGCAATGAGATCGAGGATCACGCAACTTGGCGCCGGTGCCGCCCTCATGCTCGTGCTGCTCGGCGTGGTGGCATGCAGCCGCTCGCCCGAGGTGAGCGCCGCCCCGAAGCCGCCCGCCGTGACCGTCGTGGCGGCGACGCCGCGCACGGTGCCGGTGTACGGGGACTACGTCGGACAGACCGAAGCGGTCAGGACCGTCGAGGTCCGAGCCCGGGTCGAAGGCTTCGTCGAGCGCCAGGCGGTGCCCGACGGGGCCGACGTCAAGGCCGGTGACGTCCTCTTCGTGATCGACCCCCGGCCCTTCGAGGCGGCGCTTCGTCAGGCGCAGGCCAACGTCGCGCGTGACACCGCCCAGCTCCGCCAGGCCGAAGCCGCGCTGGTCCAGCGAGAGGCCGACGTGCAGCAGGCGCAGGCCAACCTGACCCGCGATCTGGCCCAGCTCGAGAACGCGCGCACCCAGGAGCAGCGGTACCGCACGCTGCTCCAGCGGGAGCTGATCGCGCGCGAGCAGTACGACCAGCTCCGGACGAACATGACGGCGCTGGAGGCCACCGTGCAGGCGGACCGGGCGGCGGTCGAGAACGCCCGGGCGGCGCTGGGGGCGGCGCGGGCGACGATCGAGAACGCGCGGGCCGTCATCCGCGCCGGCGAGGCCGCCGTCGACACCGCCCGGATCGAGCTCGGCTACACCACGATCCGCTCGCCCCTCGACGGCCGCATGGGTCGGGCCGAGGTCCGGGTGGGCAGCCTGGTCGGCCGCTCGGACTCCACCCTCCTCGCGACGGTCTCCACGCTGGATCCGATGTACGTCAACTTCAGCGTGAGCGAGCGCGAGGCGCTCTCGGTGTGGCGGCAGCTGCCGGCGGCGGACACGCCCCGCATCACGATCACGCTGCCGGACGACACCGTCTATCCGCACGCGGGCCGGCTCGACTTCGTCGACCGCGCGGTCGACCCCCGCACGGGCACGCTCGCGCTGCGGGCCAGGTTCCCGAACCCGGAGCGTTTGCTCCGCCCCGGACAGTACGCGCGCCTCCGCGTCCTCCTCGCGGAGAGCGAGGCGCTCGTCGTCCCGCAGGCCGCGGTCCAGGAGAGCCAGGGCTCGGCGTCGCTGTTCGTCGTGGGGCCGGACCAGACCGTGCAGGCGCGCGCGGTGCGCACGGGCCCCCGCCTCGGCCCGCTGTGGGTGGTCGAGGAGGGCGTGAAGGCGGGCGAGCACGTGGTGGTGAAAGGCCTCCAGCAGGTGCGCGCAGGGATGCGCGTGGAGGCGACCGTGGAGCCCTTGCCGCCGGCGCCCGGGAGCTGAGCGGTGTTCGTCAACTTCTTCATCGACCGGCCGATCTTCGCCTCCGTGCTCGCCATCGTCATCGTGGTGGCCGGCGCGGTCGCGATCCCGTTCCTGCCCATCGCGATGTTCCCCGAGATCACCCCGCCGCAGGTCGTCGTGACCGCCACCTACCCGGGGGCGAGCGCGGAGGTCGTCGAGCAGACGGTGACCACGCCGATCGAGCAGCAGGTCAACGGCGTCGAGAACATGATCTACATGTCCTCCCGTAGCGGGAGCGACGGGACGATGACCCTCACGGTCACGTTCAAGGTCGGCACCGACCTCGACATCGCCGCGGTGAACGTGCAGAACCGCGTGTCCATCGCCCAGGCGAAGCTCCCGCCGGAGGTAACCCGGCAGGGCGTGACCATCACCAAGCAGTCCCCCGACCTGGTCGAGATCGTGGCGCTCACCTCGCCCGACGGCAGCCGCGACGAGCTCTACCTGAGCAACTACGCGACGCTGCAGGTCGTCGACGTCCTGGCGCGGGTGCCCGGGGTCGGCCAGGTGACCGTCTTCAACGGGCGGGACTACGGGATGCGCCTCTGGCTGAACCCCGACACGCTGGCGAGCCTCGGCCTCACCGCCGGCGACGTGGCCGACGCGGTCCGCGAGCAGAACCTCCAGGCCGCGGCCGGGCAGATCGGGCAGCCCCCGGCGCCCCGCGGCCAGCAGTTCCAGTACACCGTCACCACGCGCGGCCGCCTGACGACGCCGGCCGAGTTCGAGGCCATCGTCCTCCGCACCCGGGACGATGGCTCGGTGCTGCGCCTGCGGGACGTGGGCCGCGTGGAGCTGGGCGCCCAGAGCTACGGGTCGTTCGGCCGGGTCGGCGGCAAGCCGGCCGCGCTCATCGGGGTCTTCCAGCTGCCGGGCGCGAACGCCCTGGAGGTCTCCCGCGGGGTCCAGGCCGCCGTGGCGCGCCTGGCCCCGAGCTTCCCGAGCGGTGTCACGCACTCGCGGCCCTACAACACGACGGAGTTCGTCCGGGTCTCGATCGAGGAGGTCGTGCACACGCTCCTGGTCGCGATCGGGCTCGTCGTCCTCACGGTCTACGTGTTCCTGCAGGACTGGCGCACCACGCTGATCCCGACCCTCACCATCCCGGTCTCGCTGGTCGGCACCTTCGCCGTGATCAGCGTGTTCGGGTTCTCGATCAACACGCTGACGCTGTTCGGCCTCGTCCTGGCCATCGGGATCGTCGTGGACGACGCCATCGTCGTGGTGGAGAACACCCAGCGCCACCTCGACGAGGAGGACCTGCTGCCGCGCGAGGCGGCCCGGCGCGCGACGGCCGAGGTGGTCGGGCCCGTCATCGCCACCGCGCTCGTCCTGATGGCGGTCTTCATCCCGATCGCCTTCCTGCCCGGCATCACCGGCCAGCTCTACCGCCAGTTCGCGCTGACGATCGCGGTGTCGGTGGCGCTGTCCGCGCTCAACGCGCTGACCCTGACGCCGGCCCTCTGCGCCCTCCTGCTCCGGCCCGCGGGGGCGGCGCGCCGCCCCTGGCTGGCGCGCGCGTGGAACGCGTCGTTCGCCCGGCTCACCGCGGGGTACGACCGGACCGTCCAGCACATCGTCCGGCGGTCGGCGCTGGCCGTGGTCGTGCTCGTGGTCCTCGGCGGCGCGAGCTACCTCCTGCTGCGGACGGTGCCGACGGGGTTCGCGCCGACCGAGGATCAGGGCTACCTGCTGGTCAACGTCCAGCTGCCCGATGCGGCGTCGCTCGAGCGCACCGACACGGTCGTGCGCCAGATCGAGCAGATCCTGCTGGAGACTCCGGGGATCGAGACCGTGGTGGCGATCGGCGGGCGGAGCTTCATCTCCGGCGTCAACGGCTCCAACGTGGCCTCGCTCTTTCCGAGGCTCGCGCCGTGGTCGGAGCGCGAGAGCCGCGACCTGAGCGCCGAGGCCATCCTGGGCCGTCTGCGCGCGCGCCTCGGCTCGATCCAGGAAGCCGCGGTCGTCGTCTTCCCTCCGCCGCCCATCCGGGGCATCAGCTCCGGCGGCGGCTTCCAGTTCGAGCTGCAGAGCGTGGCGGGCGGCTCGCTCCAGGATCTCGACGCCACCGCGCGGCAGCTCATGGAGGCGGCGCGCCAGCGGCCGGAGATCGCGGCCACGTTCACGGCGTTCCGGCCGGGCGTGCCCCAGCTCGACGCGCAGGTCGACCGGACCAAGGCCAAGGCGCTCGGCGTGCCGCTGTCGGAGGTCTTCACGAGCCTGCAGATCTTCCTGGGCTCGCTCTACGTCAACGACTTCAACGCGTTCGGCCGGGTCTACCGCGTCCAGCTCCAGGCGGAGCCGAGCTACCGGGCGACGCCGGACGACGTGGCGCGCCTCTACGTCCGGAGCCAGCCCGGCCCGAACGGCAACGCCGCCCGGATGGTGCCGCTCAGCACCCTCGTGACGGTGAAGCCGACCACGGGGCCCGACAGCATCTCCCACTACAATCTGTATCGCTCCGCCGAGATCGCCGGCGACACCGCCCCCGGGGCGAGCTCCGGCCAGGCCATCGCGGCCATGGAAGCGCTGGCGCGGCGCTTCCTGCCCCCCGGGATGGCGTACGAGTGGTCGGGGCTCGCGTTCCAGGAGATCGAGGCGGGCAGCCGGGCGGGGTTCGTCTTCGGCCTGTCCGCGCTCTTCGTCTTCCTCGTCCTGGCCGCGCAGTACGAGAGCTGGCTGGTGCCGCTGGCCGTGATCCTGGCCGTGCCGCTCGGCGTCCTCGGCGCGCTGGCCGCGCTCTGGCTCGGCGGCCTCGCCAACGACGTGTACGCGCAGATCGGCCTCGCCCTTCTCATCGGCCTGGCGAGCAAGAACGCGATCCTCATCGTCGAGTTCGCGAAGGAGCGCCGCGAGCACGGGCTCGCGGTCCGGGAAGCGGCGCGGCAGGCCGCCCGGCTGCGCTTCCGCCCCATCTTGATGACGTCCTTCGCGTTCATCCTCGGCTCGCTTCCCCTGGTCGTCGCGTCGGGAGCGGGAGCGGCCAGCCGCCACTCGATCGGCACCACGGTCGTCGGCGGGATGCTCGCCGTGACCGTGCTGGGCGTTCTCCTGGTGCCGGCGTTCTACGTCGCGGTGGAGCGGCTGGCGGAACGGTGGCGGCGCGCGTCGCCGGATCGGCGGTGACGAAACGGGGACGTCACTCGCGCGCCCACAGCGTCCGGGCCAGGACGCCGACGTGGTCCTCGACCACCGCCATGGCGTCGAGGATGAGATCCTCGCGGAACCGCCGGCCCACGATCTGGACGCCGGCGGGCAGCCCGTCGACCAGGCCGATGGGCACGACGCCGGCCGGCAGCCCGAGGTAGTTGATGCCGTAGCTGTAGATGGCGGCGTCGAACAGGTCCCTGGTCTGCTCGAACCCCCGGGCGTCGTAGTCCCACGGGAACGTCGGGCGCATGAGGAACGGCGTGAGCACGAGCGGGTGCTGCTCGAGGAACACGCTCCACTGGCGCGTCATGCGCGTGCGCTCGGCGATGCCCAGCATGTACCCGGCCGGATCGACGGCGTTCGCCATCCGCTCGTACCAGCCGAAGATCTCCTGGATCGTTCGGCTGCCGTGCTGGCGCGCCGCCGGGAAGAGCAGCGCCTTCATCTCCGCGACGGCGACGGAGAACCACGCCCGCGCCGGCTCGGTGACGGGCGGCGGCTCGACCGCCTCCACCGCGTAGCCGGCCTCGGCGAGCCAGCCGGCTACCCGCTCCACGGCGCGGCCGATCTCGGGGTGCATCGGGTACCCGTGAGCATTCGTGGTGCAGGCGACCCGGATCGGCCCGGGAACGGGCTCGCCGTCGAACGGCGCCGGCACCCACCACGGGTCGCGCGCGTCCGGCCCCGCCATGATCTCCGTGGCCAGGCGCACGTCGCGCACCTCCCGGCAGATCGCGCCCTGCACCGACATCAGCTGCGCCAGCAGCCCGCGCTCGGCCGGGGCCGAGGGGTTCCAGGCGGGGATGCGGCCGGGCGTCGGCTTCAC
>JAICGY010000121.1 GCA_025922915.1 Candidatus Methylomirabilota bacterium
CAGCGTGGGCGGCATGGTGTGCGTGCCCCTGCTGGTCTGGATCGCCTCCCGTCACGGCTTCCCGGCGGCCACCACGAGCGCCGGGGTTCTGCTGACGGCGACCGTGCTCACGCTGGTGGCGCTGGGTCATCCGCCGCGAGGCGCTGCGCACCGCGGGCTTCTGGACGCTCGGCCCTCCCCTTCGCGCTGGCCCTGGCCGCCCAGGTGGGCTTCATCGTCCACCAGGTGGTCTTCCTCCGGCCGCGGCTGGGCGAGATCGAGACGGCGCTCGCCGTCAGCGTCACGACGGTCGCCGCCCTGGCCGGGCGGCTCGGCGCGGCGGGCCTGGCCGACCTGGTGGATCGGCGCCGGATGTCGGCAGCCGTGTTCGCCGTGCAGGCGGCGGGCTTCGGCGTCCTGGCGCTGGCGGGGTCGCCGGCGGCGCTGTACGTCGCATGCGCGGCCTTCGGGCTCGGCGTGGGCAACGTCATCACGCTGCCGCCGCTCCTCGCGTCCGACGAGTTCGGCGTGTGCTCCTTCGGGCCGGTGCGGTTTGGTCGGCTCCATCCAGCTGGGCGTCGCCCTGGGGCCGACGCTGGTCGCGCTGCTCCGCGACGCGCTCGGCGGCTACGTCGGGGCGCTCTGGGCGCTGCTGGCGCTCGACGCCGTCGCCGCCGTGATCGTGCTCGCCGGGCGCCCGGGCGCGCCCGCACCGCGCGGGCCGGCCGGTTGACACCCCTGCGGCCGGTCGCCTATCGTTGGCCCGTCTTTTCGACCGGGGTCCCGCCGCAGTGAACCTCGAAGGAGGCCGGCATGGGCAGCACATCCTCTGACAAGGCCCGCACGAAGTTCCTGCTCGACGAGAAGGACATCCCGTCGAAGTGGTACAACATCCAGGCCGACTTCAAGACGCCGCTGCCGCCGCCGCTCCATCCGGGCACCGGTCAGCCGATCGGGCCCCAGGATCTGGCGCCGCTCTTCCCGATGGAGCTGATCAAGCAGGAGGTCAGCCAGGAGCGGTGGATCGCGATCCCGGACGCCGTCCGCGACATCTATCGCCTCTGGCGCCCGACGCCGCTCTACCGGGCGAGGCGCCTGGAGAAGGCGCTCGACACGCCGGCGCGCATCTACTACAAGTACGAGGGCGTCAGCCCCGCGGGCAGCCACAAGCCCAACACCGCCGTCGCCCAGGCCTACTACAACAAGCAGGAGGGCGTGACGCGGCTGTCCACCGAGACCGGCGCCGGCCAGTGGGGCTCCGCCCTGGCCATCGCCAGCAACATGTTCGGGCTGCAGTGCAAGGTGTACATGGTCAAGGTCTCCTACCAGCAGAAGCCCTACCGGCGTGTCCTCATGGAGTCCTACGGGGCCCAGGTCGTGGCGAGCCCGAGCCCCGACACCCAGGCCGGCAAGAAGGTGCTGGAGCAGGATCCCGGCTCGCCCGGCTCGCTCGGCATCGCCATCAGCGAGGCCGTCGAGGACGCCGCCACCCGCGAGGACACGAAGTACTCGCTCGGCAGCGTGCTCAACCACGTCCTCATGCACCAGACCGTCATCGGGCTCGAGACGCGCAAGCAGCTGGAGAAGGCCGACGACGAGGCGGACGTGCTGGTGGGCTGCATCGGGGGCGGCTCGAACTTCGCGGGCTTCGCCTTCCCGTTCGTGGCGGACAAGCTGGCCGGCAAGAAGAAGAAGCTGCGCGTGGTGGCGGTGGAGCCGTCGGCCTGCCCCAGCCTGACCAAGGGCCGCTACGTCTACGACTTCGGCGACACGGTGGGCATGACGCCGCTGGTGAAGATGCACACGCTCGGGCACACGTTCATCCCGCCGTCGCTCCACGCGGGCGGCCTCCGCTACCACGGCATGGCGCCGCTGATCTGCAAGCTCTACGACGAGAACGTCATCGAGGCGGTGGCGGTGCCGCAGGTCGCCACGTTCCAGGCCGCCCTGCAGTTCGCGCGGGCCGAGGGCATCCTGCCGGCGCCCGAGGCCGCCCACGCCGTCCGCGGCGCCATCGACGAGGCGCTGCGCGCCAAGCGCGAGGGCAAGCGGCGCACGATCGTCTTCAACCTCTGCGGCCACGGCTTCCTGGACCTCTCCGCCTACGAGGCCTTCCTCTCCGGCAAGCTGCAGGACTACGAGTACCCGGCGGAGAAGGTGGAGGAGGCGCTCCGCCACCTGCCGCAGGTGAAAGGGTAGGCGCCGGCGATGCGCCTCTCACGGCGGACGTTCCTGGGCGGGGCGGCCGCGCTGGCCGCCGCCGCGGGCCGGCCGGCGCTCGGCCGGGCACAGGGCAAGGGCAAGGTGCGCCTCGCCTACCTGCAGCTCGGCTGGGCGGCGACCGAGATCATCCACAAGGAGAACCTGCTCGGCAAGCGCGGCTGGGAGGTCGACTACTCCGTCGTTCCCGGCTCGCCGGTCCCGCTGCTGAACCAGCTGACCTCGAAGAACGTGGACGCCATCGACATGTCGTTCGCGCTCGCGGCCAAGGCGTTCGAGGACGGCGCCCCCCTGAAGGTCACCGGCGTGGCCACCGCGGTGCTGGGCGCGGTCGTCGCGCGCAAGGGCGCCGGGCTCCGGACGGTGGAGGACCTCAAGGGCCGCAAGGTGGCGGCGATCGTGGGCACCTCGACCTTCTTCGACATCCGGGCCCTGACGCTCAAGGGCCACGGCTTCGATCTCCAGAAGGACGCCCAGATCGTGACGGCGACCGCGCCCCCCGACATGGTCACCCTGCTCGCCAAGGGCGACGTGGACGCGATCATCGCCTGGCAGCCCATCACCGACTCGGTCGTGCTGCGGGGGCAGGGCACGTACCTCGTGAAGCAGATCGACCTCTGGCGGAAGGCGACGGGACGCTCCACGGGCTTTCCCGTGCACGTCTGCTACCTGGTGCACACGGACTTCCTCGGCAAGCACCCGGCGATCGCCCGCGACCTCAACGACGCCCAGAAGGACGCCGTCGACATCTGGTACAACCGGCCTGCGCGCGCGATGGAGATCGTGGCCGAGATCACGAAGCTGCCGCCCGACGTCATCAAGGCCGCGCACCAGGAGACGGTCCGGATGCTCCACGGGCTGCCCGACGAGCAGGTCGACACGCTGATCGCCCAGCTGAAGATCAACAAGGAGTTCGGCTTCCTCAAGTCCGAGCTGTGGGACAACCCGGACCGTGTCCGGCGGGAGTTCTTCCACCGGGCCTGATCACATGGGGCCGCCCGTGAGCCACCGCTGGGCGGCCCGCCTGCATCTGCCCACCCTCGCCGTCGCCGTGGCACTCCTCGCCGTCTGGACGCTCCTGTCGTGGCGCTACGGCGCCTACGTCCTGCCCTCGCCCCTCGAGGTCGTGCGCGGGCTGGGCGAGGTCGTCCGCACCGGCGAGGTGTGGCGCCACACCGGTGCCTCCCTGGCGCGGATCCTGGTCGGCTTCGGGGGCGCCGTGGTCGTGGCCGTCCTGCTCGGGCTGGCGGCCTTCGTCTCGCCGGTCGGGCGGGGCATCGTGCACGACCTGGTGGCCGTGCTCAACGCCACGTCGGTGTTCGTCTGGATCGTGATCTCGATCATCTGGTTCGGCCTGTCGAACTGGGCGCCGATCTTCACGACGTTCATGATCACCCTGCCCGTCGTGGGCGCGAACATCGTCGAGGGCGTGGAGAACGTGGACCGCCGGCTCCTCGAGATGGGCGACGTGTACCGCCTCGACGGCCGGCAGAAGTTCGCGGCGATCGTGGTCCCCTCGACCCTGCCCTACCTGCTGGCGGGGATGAAGGTCGGCTTCGGGCTGGCGCTCAAGGTCTCGGTCGTCGCCGAGATCTTCGGCGTCACCTCGGGCATCGGCTACATCATGAACTACAGCCGCGAGATCCTGGCCACGCAGATGGTCTTCGTCTGGGCGCTCGTGATGATCCTCGTCATGACCCTCGCCGACCGGCTGGTCTTCGAGGTGATCGCGCGCCGGCTCGCCCGGTGGCGGTGAGCGGATCGCGATGAAGCTCGTGGTCGAGGGCGTGGGCAAGGACTACCTGATCCCCGTCATCGACAGCGTCTCCTTCGGCGTGGCCGCCGGCGAGTTCGTCTGCCTGCTCGGCCCCAACGGCTGCGGCAAGACGACGCTGCTGCGGATCGTGGGCGGCCTGGAGCCGGCCACGCGCGGCCGGGTTCTGCTCGACGGCGAGCCGGTGACCGCCGATGGCCGCCACCGCGACCGCGTCGGGGTGGTCTTCCAGGAGGACCGGCTGCTGCCCTGGATGACCCTGCGCGACAACGTCGCGCTCGTCCTCAAGCCCCTCGGGGTAGCGGCGGCCGGCCGCCGGGCCACCGCCGAGCGGTACCTGCAACTGGTCGGGCTGGGCGGCTTCGAGGGCTACTATCCCGGGCGCGTCAGCGGGGGCATGCGGCAGCGGGCGGCGATCGCTCGCGCGCTCGCCATCGAGCCGGACCTGCTCCTCATGGACGAGCCGTTCGGCGCCCTCGACGCCCAGAACCGCCGGATCATGCAGAACGAGGTCCGGCGGATCTGGCGGGAGACGGGCCGCACGATCGTGTTCGTCACGCACTCGATCGAGGAGGCGGTGGCGATCGGCACCACCCTGGTCATGCTCTCCGCCCGCCCGTCCCGCGTGCGCGAGCTCATCGGCAACGACGGCCGCGTGGAGCGCGCCAAGCTCGTGGACGACCTCAACACGATGATCATGGAGGAGGTGGAGCGCCAGCAGGGCGCGGCGCCGGGACCGGTGCCTTGACGGCGCGCCGGCGACCGACTAGCGTTGCCCGCGCAGGCGTCGCGGTGACGCGACGCGGGAGGTGGACTCCATGAGCGCTCACCCCAGCCCCGCCCAGATCCGCGCCCGGCTGAAGCACCCCGTCATCGACGCCGACGGCCACTGGCTCGAGTACGGGCCGGTCACCTCCGAGCAGCTCCGCCGCATCGGCGGCGACCGGGCCGCCGAGGGGTTCCTCTCCGTCGGGCGCCAGGTCCGCGAGTCGCTCACGATGTCCGTGGACGAGCGGCGGCGCCGGCGGATCGCCCAGGAGGCCTTCTGGTCCTCTCCGGCCCGGAACACCCGCGACCGGGCGACGGGGATGCTGCCCCGGCTGCTGTACGAGCGGCTCGACGAGCTCGGTCTGGACTTCGCGGTGCTCTACCCGACCGCGGGCCTGCGCATCCCGCGCATTGCCGACGACGCCACGCGCCGCGCGACGTGCCGGGCGTTCAACGTCCTGACCGCGGAGACCTTCCGGCCGTTCGCCGACCGCATCGCGCCCGCCGCCGCCATCCCCGCCCACACGCCGGACGAGGCGATCGAGGAGCTCGAGTACTGCGTGCACGAGCTCGGCCTCAAGGTCGCGATGCTCGGCAGCCTGATGACGCGACCGGTGCCGGCGGCGGCGGGCGCCGACCGCGAGGCGGCGCGCTTCGCCGTCTGGTACGACACGCTCGGCCTGGACAGCGAGCACGACTACGATCCGCTGTGGGCCCGCTGCGTCGACCTCGGGGTCGCGCCCACCTTCCACTCCGGCGCGCGGCGGCAGGGGCTCCGGCTGTCGCCGACCAGCTTCACGTACAACCACATCGGCCACTTCGCCGCCGCCGGCCACGCCGTGTGCAAGGCGCTCTTCCTGGGCGGCGTCACCCGCCGGTTCCCACGCCTGCGGTTCGCCTTCCTCGAGGGCGGCGTGGCCTGGGGCTGCCTGCTCTACGCGGACCTGCTCGGGCACTGGGAGAAGCGCAGCGGCACCGCGCTCGCGCACACGGACCCGCGCGCCCTCGACCGCGCCCTCCTGATGGACCTGGTGCAGAAGCACGGGCCGCCGGAGATGGTGGCGGCGCTCCGCGCGCGGGACGGCTGGCCGGACCCGGACGCCGCCGGCCTCACGGGCGGCCTGGCCGACCTCGACGACTTCGCGGTCTGCCGCATCGCCGCCCGGGAAGACGTGCGCGACCTCTTCGTCCCGCCGTTCTACTTCGGCTGCGAGGCCGACGACCGGATGAACGCCTGGGCGTTCGACCGCCGCGTCAACCCGCTCGGGGCCCGGCTCAACGCCGTCTTCGGCTCCGACATCGGCCACTTCGACGTGCCCGACATGCTCGGGGTGCTCCCGGAGGCCCACGAGCTGGTGGAGGACGGGCTGATCGGCGAGGCCGACTTCCGGGACTTCACCTTCGCCAACGCCGTCCGCCTGTGGGGGACGGGCAACCCGGCGTTCTTCGCGGGCACCGTGGTCGAGAAGGCCGCCCTCGCCGTCCTCGCCGAGACCGGGCCGGCGTAGCGGGCGCGGCGCGCGCGCGAGCGGTCAGGACGACAGGATGCGGTCGTAGCGCCCGTACTCGCGCGCGCACTCCATCATCCACCGCACGCAGTCGGGATTGGCGCGCGGGGGCAGCTCGCACGACGTGGACAGCACGAACCGCGAGCGCTTGCCGACGGTGTCGATGCAGCGCTTCACCTCGGCCTCGATCTCCTCCTTCGTCGCCCGCTCGAAGAGCGTCACGTCGACGTTGCCGATGCCCACCACGCCGCGCTCGTTCCCGAGCGTCACCAGCCGGTCGAGCTGGTCGACCTTGAGGGCCGGGTCGGCCTGCTGGTCCAGGTCGATCGTGATGGCGACGAACCCCACGTCGACCAGGTCCTCGTGGATCTGGTGCGTCGTGCCGCAGATGTGGACGGTGGTGCCGACCTTCTTCGCCTTGAAGTAGCGCACGAGGTCCTCGTGGTACGGCTTGATGAACTCGCGGTAGGTGTCGGGGCCGACCAGCGAGCACGACGCCGTGGGGTCGCTGTAGGACAGGCCGATCTTCCGCTCGAGCACGGCATCGCCGAACCGCTTGGCGTACTCGGTGGCGAAGCGCATCAGGTCGTGGACGAACGCGGGGTCGTCGATCGTGTCCAGGCACATCAGCTCGGGGTTGCGCATGAGCATCGCGATCGTCCACGGGCCGACGAGCACCGCCCCCAGGCCCGACGGGAACCGCTGGGCGGAGAGCGTCTCGCACTGCTCGAGGAAATCGGGCAGCCGCCCGGCACGGTACGGGTCCGGGATCTCCAGGCGGGCGAGCCGGCCCTTGTCGTCCTGCAGCACGTGCTCGTCGATCGACGGCACGACGTAGTCGGAGTACTTCACGTGGCAGCCGATCGCCTCCGCCTCCTTGGCGAGGTCGTTGAAGGCGACCATGATGTCCGGCTGGTAGCGCTCGTAGTAGTTGATCATCGCCCGGGCGGCCTTCTTCGGATTGGTGCAGTACTCCTCGATCGACAGGCCGTCCAGGCAGCCGGCGAACGAGCCGGCGATCGGATAGGCGGGCACGCGGTCGGCGAACTGTCCCTTGTAGGCGGCCACCACGCGGTCGCGGCCGGTCACCTTCGCCTCGCTCTGCTCCATGGGGGGCGCTCCTCAGGCGGTGGCGGCGCCGGCCGCCGGCCGCAGGGCGTTCAGGGTGAACGTGATCTCCTCCGGCGTCAGGTGCGGCCGCAGGAGCAGGCCAGGCTCGTCGGCCCCGGCGGCGTGCCAGCGCGCGAGCCGCGCCCGCGCCTCCGCCGGGGTGCCGTACACGGTCAGCTCCTCCAGGAGCGCGTCGGCGTCGGGCGGCACCACCCCCGCGAACCTCGGCGCGTTGGCCGCCAGCACCGCCTCGACCTCCTTGCCGAACCCTCGCCGCACGAGCGACTGGCGGTAGAGCGTGCCCATGGTCGTCAGGTAGAACGAGACGAACCACGCCGCCCCCTCCCGCGCCTTCGCCGGATCCTCCGCGACCGAGGTGGGCACCGAGGGGCTGATGACGATCCGGCGCTCCGGGCGGTCGCTCTTCGCGGCCGCGTCCCGGATCCGCGCGATCCCCTCGCCCAGGCACCGCCGCGGATACAGGAAGGGGATCCACCCGTCGGCGAGCTCGCCGGCGAGCCGGATCGACGCGTCGGCGAGCGCGGCGAGGTGGATGGGCACCGGCGGGACCGTCCCCGCGTTCAGCTTGAGGGGCCGCGCGCCGGTGGCGACGGCGAGCGGGATGCGCTCGCCCGCGAGCAGGGCGCGCACCTGGGCCACCGTCCGCCGCAGGCGGGCCACCGGCGGCGTGAAGGGCACGTCGTGGAACCCCTCGAGGAGCTGCGCGGTGCTGGCGCCGAGGCCGAGCACGAAGCGTCCGTTCGACAGGGAGGCCAGCGTGGCCGCCGCCATCGCGAGCACGCCCGCGCTGCGGCTGCCCGCGGGCAGGATGCCGGTGCCGAGCGTGATGCGCTCGGTCCGGGTCGCCGCCTCCGCGAGCAGGATCGTGACGTCGAACGCCCAGGTCTCGGGCAGGAAGAAGCCGTGGTACCCGAGCCGGTCCGCCGCCACCGCGGTGTCGACCAGCACGGCGCGGCGGTTCTCGAGGGGCATGAGCGCCACCGAAACGCGGGGCGTCGTCACGGCGCGGTCCTCCGGCGGCCGGGGGCGGCCTGTACGCAGCGGGGCAGTTGTGTTAACAGTTCTGCGGTCGTCACGGGCGCGCGCGTCGCAGCCGGACCTTAACAGAGGAGCCACGCATGATCAAACCCTACACGGCCGTCGGGCTCATCCCCACCGTGCGCGGGATCCGCAAGCGCAAGGACATCAAGGTCAACCTGGAGCACCTGCACCACCTGGTGAAGGCGGCGTCCTGGCTGTCCGCGCTCGACATCCCCGTGCGGCTCATCGCCGTGCCCGAGGGCGCCCTGCAGGCCTTCAACGACGAGGTGCTCGACCTCGATCACGTCACCTTCGCGCGCGAGTGCGCCATCGACATCCCGGGGGACGAGACGGAGGAGCTCGGCAAGATCGCCCGGGAGTACAACACCTTCGTCATGGCCCAGGCCAAGGCCCGGCACCCGGACCTCCCGGACCGGTTCTTCAACGTCGGCTTCATCATCAACCCGCGCGGCCGCGTCATCCTCAAGCACTACAAGGTCTCGCCGCTCTTCCCCGTCGAGCACTCCGTCTGCCCGCACGACGTCTACGACTGGTGGGTGGAGAAGTACGGGCGCAGCCTGCAGGCGTTCTGGCCGGTGGTCGACACCGAGATCGGCCGCCTCGGCATCATGATGGCCAACGAGGGGTCCTATCCCGAGAACGCCCGGGCGCTGGCGCTGAACGGGGCCGAGGTCGTCTACCGCGCGTCGTACCCCCACCCGGCCACCGGCAACGAGATGTTCGAGATCCAGAGCCGGGCGCGGGCGCTGGACAACAACATGTACATCGTGGCCCCCAACATGGGGACCTACTATCTCTTCCCCGAGGAGACCACGCCCATCGACACCTTCGGCGGCCGGTCCTTCGTCATCGACTACAAGGGGCGCATCGTCGGCCGGCAGGACTACGGGGCCGGGTCGACCTACGTGAGCGGCGTGATCGACGTGGAGGCGCTGCGCGACCACCGCGCCCGCGCACAGTGGGACAACTGGGCGAAGGACCTCCGGACCGAGCTCTACCAGCTGCTCTACGAGAAGCCGATCTATCCGAAGAACCTCTATCTCAACCGCACGCCCATGAAGCACGCCGAGTACCGCCAGAAGGTCATCCGGCGGCAGATCCGGCTGATGCACGACCGGGGCATCTGGAAGCGGCCCGAGCGCTGAGCCCCGCCGCGCACCGGCTCACGCCAGCGTGCGGGCGGCCGCCAGCAGCGCGTCGGCGGTCGGGAACTTCCCGATCCCCGGGATCCCCTCCGCGGCGCACTCCACGTTCGCCCAGCGGACGATGCCGTCGCGGTCCACCAGGAACTGCCCCTTGAACTGCCCCGCCTGTCGCTCGTAGTCCCGGCGATCCGTCTCGGAGGCCTGGAACCCGTGCAGCTGGTCGAGCGCGGCGCTGGCCTCGAAGACCGGCATCGGCGCCGGCAGCTCGCCGGTCGGGTTGACCCTGGTCGCCTGCAGCGCGCTCATCACGTCGGGCGTCAAGGGGGCCTTCGGGAGCCCGTAGGCCCGGTGGGTCGCGCAGTCCGGGTCGGCGGCCAGGGGGACGCGGGTCGGCCGCAGCTTGAAGTAGAGCCGGGCGTTGTCGACATTGGTCGCCACGACGGCCAGCGTCTCCACGCCGAGCGTCCGCAGCCGGTCGCCGGTCACGCCCAGCTCGGCGATCGCCCGGCGGCAGAACGGGCACCACAGGCCCCTGAACACCGCCAGCAGCAGGGGGCTCCGGCCCAGGTAGTCGCCCAGCGACACCTTGCCCTCCCGGTGCACGGTGGGCAGCGTGAAGTCGGGCGCTTGCTCGCCGGCGGCCACGGGGGGCCTCGTCGCGGCGGCGGTCTGCTCGTGCTGCTCCATGGTCATTCTCCTTCGGTCGACGACCGTCCTAGCACAGGAACGGCAGGACGACGAGCGACTCCCGGTCGCAGCCGGCCTGCTCGCAGATCTCCTCGGCCTTCTTCAGATAGTGCTCCGCCTCCGCGAGCTCCCCGC
>JAICGY010000122.1 GCA_025922915.1 Candidatus Methylomirabilota bacterium
CTCCGATTTCCGCAGGAAGATCAGGTGGCGCTTGCCGCGCTGATCGATCAGCAGTACCTGCTCGCCGTCCTGGAGGGGAAGCTGGTCGCTCACTCGGAATCGTGCGGCGGCAGCAACTCGGCCATGACCAGACAATGGTACACTACGCGCGCCATGGAGACACCCGCGCCCGCGGGCTCCTCCGCCGGCGGTCTCCGCGTCCGCGAGCTCGGCCACGTCTCGCTCTTCGTCCGGGACCTCGTGGCGACGCGACGCTTCTACCGCGACGTCCTCGGGCTCGCCGAGACGGGCACCGCGAAGGACGGCCGCATCGTGTTCTTCTCCGCCGGGCGTCATCACCACGACGTCTCGTGCGAGCTCGCGAGGGCCCCGGGACCCGGCCCCCAGCCGCGGGGCGTTCCCGGGCTGTACCACATCGCCTTCGCCGTCGGCGAGTCGCTCGCCGACCTCGCCGCCGCGCGCCGTTGGGTCGAGGCGCACGGGCTGGCGCCGTTCGGCGAGCAGGAGTCGCTCTTCTGCGTCCGGGATCCCGACGGCCACGAGATCGAGCTCTACGTCGACCTCACCGGCTCGGCGCGGACACGCCAGATGGCGACGAGCCCGGCGCCCAGCATGGCGACGGAGAAGCCGAAGGCCGGCACGTAGGAGCCGGTCGTGTCGAAGATGCGCCCGCCCAGCCAGGCACCGAGCGCTTCCCCGGGTCCCACCGCCAGGCCCAGCCACCCCCACACGGTGCCGAAGGTCCGGCCCGCGAAGACGTCGGCCGCGCGGGCGGCGGCCACGATGCCGCTCGAGCCCTGGGCCATCCCGTAGAAGACGACGTAGAGCGCCAGCCACCACGGCGCGCCGGTGGCCGCCAGCCCGGCGAGGCAGCCGATCCCGACGGCCGCGCTCGCGTAAGTCAGCGTCAGCGTCGGCGCGCGCCCGAGCCGGTCGGAGAGCCAGCCGGTCGCCAGCCGGCCGGCCAGGCTGACCAGGCTCACCGCCCCCAGGGCGGTCGCCGCCGTCGCGGGGGCGATGCCGTGACCGATGGCGTAGGCCACCATGTGCGTGTTCATCAGCGGGAAGGCGCACGCACCCGCGAACCGCATCACCGCGAGCCAGCGGAACGGCGCGGCGCGGACGGCCTCGCCCACCGTCCAGCCCGCCCGTAGCCCCGGGCCGCCGACCCGCTCCCGCGCGGCAGGCGGCGCGGCCTGCCAGGCGTTGAGCGGGATCAGCACGCCGGCGAGCAGGACGGCCCAGCCCAGCAGGGTACCGCGCCAGCCCACCCACGAGACGAGCGCCTGCGCGAGCGGGATGAAGCAGAACGCGCCGAAGCCCGTGCCCAGGTCGACCACGGCGATGGCGCGGCCGCGCGCGGCCGGATACCAGAGCGCGGCCACCGCCATGTTGGCCTGGCTGCCGAGGCACGCCAGACCGAGCCCCGCGATGACGCCGTAGGTGACCACGAGGGCGGGCAGCGAGGTGGCCTGGCTCGCGAGCGCAAAGCCCAGGGCCGCCAGCCCCGCCGACCACTGGAACAGCCGCCGCGGCCCGAGCCGATCGAAGGCCCAGCCGACGAGCGGGGCACCGAGGCCGCCCAGCAGGAGCACCGCGGAGTGGACCGTGGCCGCCTCCCCCCGGGAGGCAGCGAACGCGTCGACGAGCGGCAGGTACAGGACCGCGAACGCCATCACGATGCCGTTCTGGACGGCGAGCGTGACGGCGGCGATGACGAGCGAGCGGGCGGGGCTCAGGTCGGGCGCGGCGGCCGGGTCAGCGCGAGACGGTGAGACGCTCGCGCCCGTAGTGGTCCTCGTCGACCCACGGCCGGCCTTCCGCGAACCGGCTGGCCCGGAAGGGGCGGAGGTCCACGGTGCGGGGCGCGCCCTCCACGACCCACTCCGCGAGGCAGCGGCCGATGGCCGGCGACGTCTTGAAGGAGGTGCCGGAGTCGCCCAGCATGCCCCACAGCCCCTCCGGCCCCAGGCGATCGATGATCGGCCGGCCGTCGGGGCTCATCATGATCATCCCCGCCCAGCCGCCCCGCATGTGGGCGGGGGCGAGGACGGGCCAGCGGGCGCCGAGCGCGCTCCGGCACCGGGCGACGTGGGCGTCGTCCACGCCCTCCTCGTACTTCTCGGGGTCGGCGTGCCCGGTGCCGAGCTCGACGCCGATGAGGGTCGAGGCCCGCCCCTCGGGCCGGAACCACGCGCGGTGCACGGCGTCGATCACCGCCGGGTGACGGTGGACGAAGCCGGCCGGCCAGCGGAAGATCGAGACCTGGATGCGATGGGGCTCGAGGCCGTGCTCGAGGCCGAGCGGGGCCAGCAGCGCCGACGACCACGCGCCGGCCGCGACGACGACCGCGCGCGTCTCGACGCGGCCGCGCGTGGTCTCCACCGCCGTCACGCGGTCGCCCTCCGTCGCCACCGCCACGGCCTCGCACTCCGTCTCGATGGCGGCGCCTCCGCGCTGGGCGGCCGCGGCGAAGGCGAAGGCGGTCGCGCTGGGATCCGCGAACCCCGAGCCGGGCTCCCAGGCCGCCGCGCTCACGTCGTCGAGGACCACGCCGGGCAGGAGTCGCCGGACGTCGTCGGCCTCGATCACGCGCGTGTCGATGCCGAGCGCGCGCTGCCGCTCGACGTTCCGGTGGAGCGCGTCCCGGTAGGGGCGCCCGACCAGCTGCACGAAGCCGACGGGCTCGAAGCCACAGTCGCCACCCACGACGGCGTCGAACTCCCGGAAGACCTTCAGGCTCTCGAAGGCCAGCCGCGCCTCGGGCTCGTTGGTGTAGTGCATCCGCACCAGGGCGCCGGACTTGCCGGTGGCGCCGGCGGCCAGGTGGCGGCGCTCCAGCAGCACCACGTCGCGGACACCGAGTCGCGTGAGGTGGAAGGCGGTGCTGGCGCCGTTGGCGCCCCCGCCGATGACGACGACGTCCGCCGTGCGTCGCATGGTGCCGGGATTCTAGCATCGCCGGCGGCCGCCCGCCGGGCCGGCGCCGCCCGGCCGACGCCCTTGACAGGCGACGCCGGGTGTCGAGAATACTGCCACCCTTCGTGGAGGTGCCCATGAGCCAGCTCACGCGACGCGAACTCCTGAAATCGGCCGCGGTCCTCGGTGCCGCGGCCGCCACCGGCCCCGCGTTGGGAGGGACGGCGCGCGCGCAGACCACCCAGAAGCGCGAGCTCGTCGTCGCCCAGGGCGGCGACATCTCGACCTTCGATCCCCACATCAGCACGTCGTCCAACGACATCCGGGTCTCGTTCAACGTCTTCGACAACCTCACGAGCCGGCACGCCGACGGCAAGCTCTACCCGGGACTGGCGACGGAGTGGAACCTCCAGGAACAGACGACCTGGGTGTTCAAGATCCGACAGGGCGTCAAGTGGCACACCGGCGAGCCGTTCGCCGCCGCCGACGCCAAGTGGAGCCTGGAGCGCACGTACGACCCCGCGCACAAGACGCGGGTGAACACCGTGTTCACCTCGATCGACCGGATCGAGGCGCCCGACCCCGCGACGCTCATCATCCACACCAAGAAGCCGGATCCGCTGCTCCCGGCGCGGCTGGCGTTCTACGGCGGCCAGATCGTGTCGAAGAAGTACTTCGACCAGGTGGGCGCCGACGGCTTCCGCGCCAAGCCCGTGGGCACGGGCCCCGTGAAGTTCGTCTCGTGGACGAAAGACGACCGGCTCGTCCTCGAGGCCAACGCCGATTACTGGGGCGGCAAGCCCGACTTCGACCGGATGATCCTCCGCGCCGTCCCGGAGATGGCGCCCCGGGTGGCCGCGCTGCTCAAGGGCGAGGTGGACATCATCACGCAGCTGCCGCCCGACCAGGGCGAGCGGGTGAACGCCAACGCCTCGACGCGGGTGGCGGGGGCCCTCTACGCGGGTCTCTACGTGCTCGCCGTCAACAGCAAGGTCAAGCCGCTCGACAACCCGCTCGTGAAGCACGCGCTGTCGCTCGCCATCGACCGGGAGCTGATCGTGAAGGAGCTCTGGCGCGGGCGCGGCATCGTTCCCAGCGGCCCCATCGCCAAGGGCGACAACCACTTCGACGCCTCGCTCCCGCCCCTGCCCTACGACCCGAAGGAGGCGCGCGAGCGGCTGAAGAAGGCCGGCTACAAGAACGAGGAGATCTTCATCGAGACGACCTCCGGCTACACCGCCAACGACAAGCCGATGTCCGAGGCGATCCAGGCGATGTGGCGGGACGCCGGCATCAACTGCAAGGTCGAGGTGCTCGAGTACTCGGTGCGCGCCCAGAAGAACCGGGAGAAGTCGTTCAAGGGGCTGTGGTGGTCGGACCCCACCTCCACCCTCGGCGATCCGGACGGGATGATGTGGCGGCTGCTCGGTCCCGGCGGCCCCCAGGACTACTGGCGCCACGCCCGCTGGGACGAGCTGGGCAACGCCGCCCGGTTCTCGGTCGACGAGAAGTTCCGCGCCCAGGCCTACAAGGAGATGACCGCCATCGCGCTCGAGCACTTCCCGTGGATCCCGGTCATCCAGCCGTACGAGGACTACGGGCTGCAGAAGCACGTGGAGTGGACGCCCAACCCGAACCAGGCGTTCGAGATCCGCAAGTTCAACTTCCGGTTCCGCCGCGCCTGAAGCCGGACCGGCCGGGGCCTCGGTCGCGGGGCCCCGGCCGCCACGATGCGCCCATTCCTCCAGTTCCTCGGCACCCGCCTCCTCCGCGCACTGGTCGCCGTCTGGCTGGTCTCGACGGTGGTCTTCGGCGTCATGCGCCTCAGCGGCGATCCGGTTCCGCTGCTCCTGCCCCCGGACGCGCCCCGCAGCGAGTACGCGCGCGTGGCGGCGGAGCTCGGGCTGGACCGCCCGCTGCCCGTGCAGTACGTCATCTTCCTCGGCAACACGCTGCGCGGCGACTTCGGGCGCTCGCTGCACTTCCGCGCCCCGGCCATGGAGGTCGTCGCCGGCTATCTTCCCGCCACGCTGGAGCTCGGGCTGACGTCGTTCGCGATCGCCGTCATCGTGGCCGTGCCCGTCGGCCTGCTGTCCGCGGTCAAGCGGAACTCGCTCCTCGACCAGTCCGCGATGGCGGTCGCGCTCGTGGGCCAGTCGGCCCCGACGTTCTTCCTGGGCATCCTGTTCATCCTCCTGTTCTCGCTGAAGGCGGGGTGGCTGCCCACGTCCGGGCGCGGCACGCTGGCCCACCTGGTCCTTCCCGCGCTCACCCTCGGGGCGTTCGCCATGGCGTCGATCGCGCGCCTCACGCGGTCGGCGGTGCTCGAGGTGCTGCGCCAGGACTACGTGCGCACCGCGCGGGCCAAGGGCCTGGCCGAGTGGCTGGTGGTAGCCAAGCACACCCTCAAGAACGCCGCCGTGCCGATCGTGACGATCACCGGGCTGCAGTTCGGCGGCCTGCTCGGGGGCGCCGTCGTGACCGAGACGGTGTTCGCCTGGCCCGGCATCGGTCGCCTGGCCATCCAGTCGATCTACAGCCGGGACTACCCGATCGTGCAGGCGGTCGTGTTCCTCTCCGCCCTGCTCTTCATCGTCATCAACCTCGCCGTCGACGTGGTCTATGGCCTCCTCGATCCCCGCATCCGTCCCCGCTGACGGGACGGCGATCGCGGACGCGGCGGAGGCGCGCGCGGGCCGGGGCGCGCGGCGGACGCGCCGGCTCGTGGCGGCGGGTGGGGCCTTCGTGGCGCTGCTCGCCGTCGTCGCCCTGGCCGCGCCCTGGCTCGCGCCCCAGGACCCCGTGCGCCAGTCGCTCCGGGCGCGGCTGGCTGCCCCCACGCTGGAGGCCGTCGACGGCAAGGCGCACCTGCTCGGCACCGACCATCTGGGGCGCGACGTCCTGTCGCGCGTGATCTGGGGCGCCCGCGTCTCGCTGCTCGTGGGCTTCGCCGCCGTCGGCGTGGGCGGCATCGTGGGTGCCGGCCTCGGCCTCCTCGCCGGCTACCGCGGAGGCTGGGCCGACACGGTGATCATGACCGTGGCCGACGCGCAACTGGCATTCCCCTTCGTCCTGCTCGCCATCGGGATCATCGCGGTGCTGGGCCCGTCGTTCCCGACCCTCATCGTGGTCATCGGGCTCTCGGGCTGGGTCGCCTACGCGCGCGTGCTGCGCTCGCAGGTCCTCGTGCTGCGCTCGCGCGAGTTCGTGGACGCCATCCAGGCCCTGGGCGGGTCGGTGCCCCGCATCGTGGGCCGGCACATCGTGCCCAACGTCCTGTCGTCCCTCGTGGTGATCGCCACCCTCGAGCTCGCCCGCGCCGTCGTGCTGGAGGCCACGCTCTCCTTCCTCGGCCTCGGCATCCAGCCGCCGACGCCCTCCTGGGGCGGGATGGTGCAGGAGGGGCGCGAGTACCTCGACACCGCGTGGTGGATCTCGACCTGCCCGGGCCTGATCCTGATGCTCACGTCCGTCGCCGTCAGCCGCACCGGCGACTGGCTGCGCGATCTCCTGGATCCGACGCTCCGGGGCGAGTGACCGCGCCCGGCGTGCCGGGTCGCGAGCCCACCCGTGAAACGGGGTGGGGGTGTGGCCGGGGCCGGCCTCCCGGGAGCCGCTCCCTCGGAGGCCATCCACTCGGCACGCGAGCGTCGGCCATCGGGCATCGGTTTGAGGAAGGCAGCTTCGGCGCCGTCGAGCCGCATGGCCGCCTCCCTGACCGATGGAGCCCAACGGCCAGCCCGTACCGCATGCCCCCTGGTGGCGAAAGGGGCTATCGGGCGGTGGAGGTGGGGGTTGGGCGGGGAAGTGGGGGGGTGGGGCGACGGAGGGTGAGAGCGGCCAGGGTGAAGGCGACGAACAGGACCGCGTAGACGGCCTTGCCCCAGACGAGGTGGGGCAGGCCGGTCACGGCGTCGGCACCGGCGAGGTCGGCCAGCAGCGCGGTGCCCGCGACGCGCAGGAGGTTGGCGACGACGGCGCTCACCAGCGCGAGCCCGACGATCAGCACCCGGTGTCCGGCCCGCCCGCGCAGCGCCCAGGCCACCGCCGTGCCGACGACCGCCATGGTGAAGAGGAACCGGAGACCGTTGCACTCCTCGGTGATGTCCAGCGTCACGGCCTCCAGGTGCAGCGACAGCCCGTCGCGCGCGACGGGGATGGCCAGCGCGGTGAGCACGCCGTGAGTGACCGTCGTCGCGAGATCCTGCATCACGAGCGAGACCCTGGCCAGGGCCGCCGTGGGAAGCGGGGCCATGAGCGCGAGGAACGCCACCGGGAAGGCGAGCCGGCGTAGCCCCGGGATGCCGAGCGCCAGCACGATCCCGGCCCCCACCGCGAGCGGCAGCGACAGCACGCGGACCGTGAGGCTGTCGAGCCAGGTCCCGAAGGCCAGGATCGGCAGGGCCGCGGCGAGCAGCGCGCCGCCGGCGGGCCGGAGATCCCAGCCGACCGGAGGCAGATGCCGGCGCCCGGTCCAGGCGACCCAGGCGCTGAACAGGGGAACCAGCGGGACGTGAGAATAGTACCGGGAGCCGATCGACAGCGCCGCGAGGTCGGCCAGCGTGGCGGCGTAGAGCGCCAGCAGGGCGGCGCTGACGAGCGCCATCATGTCCCGACGACCCTCCGCATTGCCGGCTCCCCCTTCCCCTCGCTCGCCGTCCCGGAAGTAGCAAGGATGGGACCGCCCGGGACGTCCCGCATCCCCTCGATCCTCAACGCGGCGGCGGGGCCGGGGGGAACCGTGATGCGCAGGATGGGCAGCGCGGGTACGAGGCGGGCCGGCGGGAAGCGCCGAAACCGTCGACGCCGGGGGGCGCGATCGGCGATCATACCTGACATGCGGATCCTGCTCGTCGACGACTCGTCCCCGCACCGACGTCTCCTCGGCGCGCTCCTCGGGCGCGCCGGCCACGAGGTCCTCACCGCTGCCGACGGCGTGGCCGCGCTCGCGCTGCTCGAGCAGGAGCCGGTCGACGCCGTCGTCTCGGACGTCCGCATGCCCCGCATGGACGGCTTCCAGCTGTGCCGGACCATCCGGCAGGACGCACGCTGGCGGCGCCTGCCGTTCATCTTCTACAGCAGCATCTTCACCGGCACCCCGGCGCGCGAGCTCGGGGAGGACCTCGGGGCCACCGCCTACCTGGACGCCAAGGACGTGGAGCCGTCGCGGGTGGCGCGGGAGGTCGAGGCGCTGGTCGCGCGTCACGTGCGGGCGGAGTACGGGGAGACCCTCGTGCGCCTGCTCGACGACGTCGAGTTCGCCCGGCGCTATCACCAGGTCGTGCTGACGGCGCTCGCCGCCGGCGGCAGCGACGACCTCCGGGACGTGGTGGCGGCGAGCGCACGGGCCCTCGACGACGTGGTCGCCCGCCTGGACGCCCAGCGGCGCGCGCTCGAGCACGACACCGAGCGCCAGGTCGAGAAGGCGGAGCTCCGGCTGCTCCGGGAGCTCGGCGAGTTCCTCGGCGACCGGATCAACAACCCGCTCGCCATCATCCTGACGAGCGCTCAGCTCCTGGAGATCAAGCAGCCCTCGGAGGGCACCCGGAACGCCGCCGAGCTCATCGCCGACGCGGTCAGCCGCATCAACGGCGTGGTCCGCGAGATCGCCCAGCGCAGCGACGACGGCACCGACCTCGCCACCCCCGACCCCCTCCCCCGCTCCCCCGCCTAGCCCGCCCCCAACTCGCCGGTCATCCCGGACGGATCGCGCGGGCCGCGCAAGGAGAACGGTCCAGATGGGCCGTTATCCTTGCGCGGCGCCGAAGGCGTCGAGGCCGGTGATGTCGCGGCCGACGATCAGCGTGTGGATGTCGTGGGTGCCCTCGTAGGTGTTCACCGTCTCGAGGTTCAGCATGTGGCGGATGATCGGGTGCTCGTCCACGATGCCCGCCGCGCCCAGGATGTCACGGGCGAGCCGGGCGCCGTCGAGCGCCATCTGAACGTTGTTGCGCTTGGCCAGCGACACCTGCTGCGGTCGTAGCCGGCCGCTGTCCTTGAGCCGGCCGAGCTGGAGCACCAGGAGCTGGGCCTTCGTGATCTCGGTCACCATCCAGACCAGCTTCTGCTGGACCAGCTGGAACCCGGCGATCGGCCGCCCGAACTGCACGCGCTGCTGGGCGTACTGGAGCGCCCAGTCGTAGCAGGCCATGGCGGCGCCCACGGCGCCCCACGCGATGCCGTAGCGAGCCTGGTTGAGGCACCCGAGGGGGCCCCGGAGCCCCTTGACGTTCGGCAGCTTGTTCTCGGCAGGGATGCGGCAGTCCTGGAAGGACAGCTCCGAGGTGATCGACGCCCGCATCGAGAACTTGCCGTGGATGTCGAGCGTCCCGAACCCCGGCGTCCCGCGCTCGACGAGGTATCCGTAGATCTCGCCGTCGTCCTCCTTCGCCCATACGACCGCCACGTCGGCGATGGAGCCGTTGGTGATCCAGAGCTTCGTGCCGTTGAGCACGTAACCGTCCGCCGTTCGCCGGGCCCGGGTCTTCATGGCGCCGGGGTCCGAGCCGTGGTCGGGCTCGGTGAGGCCGAAGCACCCCACCGCCTCGCCGCGCTGCAGGACGGGCAGCCAGCGCTCCTTCTGCGCCTCGGAGCCGTAGGCGTGGATGGGATACATCACGAGGCCGCTCTGCACCGAGGCGCACGACCGCAGCCCCGAGTCGCCGCGCTCGAGCTCCTGCATGATGAGCCCGTAGGCCACGTTGCTCAGCCCGGCGCAGCCGTAGCCCTTCAGGGAGGCGCCGAAGACCCCGAGCTCGCCGAGCTTCGGGATGAGGCCGACCGGGAAGGTGCCCGCGCGGTGGTGCTCGGCGACGAGCGGCACGAACTGCGCCTCGACCCAGTCCCGGACGGCGTCACGGATCATGCGCTCGTCCTCGGCCAGCAGCTCCTCCATGCCGTAGTAGTCGACGCCCCTGAACTTCTCCATGTCAGTCCCTCGTCGTCTGCGTCGTGATGGGCACTGCCAGCAGCGCGACCAGCCCGATTCCGAGCACCACCACGTGCGCGAGGTGCACCGGCCCGTTCCACGCGAGGAAGCGCAGCGCGATCTCGGGCGACACCTCGCGGGTGCTCCGCAGCACGGCCGCCTCCACCGCCGCGAACCCCGACGCGTACTGCACCGCCGGCCACAGGAGACCGGCCGCACCGGCGACCCTCCCCAGCCGTCGCTGGCGTCTCGTGACCAGGGTACCGCCCAGGAAACGATCGCGGGCATCACCTGGAGGCCGCCGACCGCGTAGTACAGCCGGAGCCCGGGTCGCCCCGCGTCCAGCGCGAACGCCCCCGCCCTCGGCGAGGAGCCAGTGCAGGAACCGGCCGAGCAGCACCGCATGACTCAGCATGAATCCCGCCATCACCCTCGGAGCCTGAGCGGGTTGAAGTCGGTGCCGTGGTCGAACGTATC
>JAICGY010000123.1 GCA_025922915.1 Candidatus Methylomirabilota bacterium
CACGAAGATGAACCCCAGCGCGTCCGCGCCCGCCGCGACCGCGATCCGGGCGTCCTCGAGGTTGGTGATGCCGCAGATCTTCGTCTTGGTCATGATCAACGGGGGGGGCGAGGCGCCCCCCCCATTTCCCCCCCGGCTCGCGCGGGGAGACTCGAGGTGTCTCGGATCGAACCCCCGATCGACGCGCCCCCCGATTCCCCTTCGGTCGAACCGCTCGTCTTCCTTGGGCTGCCAGGTTCTTCGAGACGGAGCTCGCGGAGCTTGGCGGCGATGTCGGGGGCGCGGACGAGGGCCTCACCGACCAGGACGGCGTGGGCGCCGGCCTGCACCACGCGGCGGACGTCGGCAGCGGTGACGAAGCCGCTCTCGCTCACCACGAGGGGCCCGGGTGGGATGGCCGGCAGCAGGGCCAGCGTCGTCTCGATTCGTGTCTCGAAGGTCCGGAGATCCCGGTTGTTGATCCCGACGATCGGGGCGCCGGCGGCCAGCGCCACGTCGAGCTCCGGGGCCGTGTGGACCTCCACGAGCGCCCCGAGGCCGATGCCCCTGGCGGCGGCGAGGAGGTCGGCGAGCTGCGGCGGCTCCAGGATGGACACGATCAGAAGCACGGCGTCGGCGCCGGCCGCCCGCGATTCCCAGAGCTGCCACTCGTCGAGCATGAAGTCCTTCCGCAGCAGCGGCACGGCCGCCACCTCGCGCACGGCCCCCAGCAGGTCCAGGCGCCCCTGGAAGTACTTCTCGTCGGTGAGCACCGAGATCGCGTGGGCGCCGTGGGTGGCGTAGACGCCCGCGAGGCCCACCGGGTCCAGGTCTACCCGCAAGACGCCGCGCGACGGTGACGCCTTCTTCACCTCGGCGATGAGCGCGACCGGGCCCCCCGCCGTCCGCAGCGCGCCGGCGAAGTCCCGCGGCGGCGCGAGCGCGGCGCAGCGCCGCGCGAGCTCGCTGCGGGACGCCGCCGCCTTCCGCGCGGCGATCTCGGCGCGCTTGTCGACGACGATGCGATCGAGGATGGACGCCGACATGCCGCGCCGCTAGGGGTCCCGGCGGGGCCCCTGGCGGCGGAGCGTGTCGAGGGGGGCCTGCGCGAGCTGGTCGAGGACGAACTCCCGGACGGTGCGCGGCGGCGGCAGGTCGCGGACGACGCGTCCGCTCGTGACGAGCGGCTTGAGCAGCGAGTCCCAGGGGCCGCCCGCCGGCGCCGGCCGCCCGGCGGGCGCCACCACCGTCTCCAGCGTCCCGCGGCGTCGCAGGACATCCTTGGCCCCCGACCACTTCCCCCGCTTGGCGACGGGGACGCCCTCGATCTCCATGATGTCGAGGGCGAAGTTCAGGACCGGCGCGCTCGCGATCGACGTGCCGACACCGTACGCGTCGACGACCGGGTTGAGGCGGAGGATCTCGTACTCGTCGATGCCCCCCGAGGCGACGATGCGGACGTGGTCGTGGCCGCGGATGTCGAGCTCCCAGCGAACCTCCTCGATGATCCGGTAGAGGTCGCCGCGCCGCGAGGAGGGCGTGTCCAGACGGACCGCCCACAGGTCCTTGCCGAGCGCCTCGGCCACGCGGAGGGCCTCGAACTTCTCGTCCTGCAGCGTGTCGATGAGCGCCACCCGCCGCACCTTCGGCTCGATGACCTCGTGGAACGCCTTGAGCGCCTCCACGGTGTCGCCCACCATGAGCACGAGCGAGTGCGGGATCGTGCCCATCGGGTCGGCCTCGATCAGCTCGGCCGCCCGGGTGACGGCCACGCCGTCGCAGCCGCCGACGAAGGCGTTCCGCTCGATCATCGGCGCGAGGGCGGGGTGCATCCGGCGGGCGCCGAACGAGATCACCTGGCGCTCGCCCGCCGCCTTCTTGCAGCGCGCGGCCTTGGTGGCGATGCCGGACGCCTGGCAGAGGAGTCCGAGGAGCGCCGTCTCGTACTGGGCCCACTCCACGTACACGCCGTCGAGGGCGAGCACGGGCTGGTAGGGAGCGAAGACCGTCCCCTCGTCCATCGCGGTCACGGTGACCGGCACGCCGTCGAGCAGGACCGCGGCCTCCTCGATCCCCGCCAGCACGCCCCACTCCCAGTCCTCCGGGAGCGACTTGAGACAGACCTCGGCCTTCACGCGCTTGCGATCCCGTCGGGCGGTGAGGATCTCGACGGTCCGGGCGAAGTAAACGTCCGACACCTCGCCGGCCTTGATGTCGGCGTCGGAGGCCGTGTGGAACGAGCGCTTGGGAGCCGGAGTCATCGATCTCTGATCAGCCGAAAAGTGGCGTCAATACTGGCAGAGTCGCCCGGCATAGTCAATTCGGCCGGGTGCGGCGGGCCCCGGCGAGGGCGTCCTCGCCGGGGCGCGGAGGGCTACAGGTCCAGGGTCTGCAGGTACGCCCGGAACTCGTCGGCCAGGTCCGGCCGCGCGAGGGCGAACTCGACGGTGGCCTTGAGGAAGCCCAGCTTGTCGCCGGTGTCGTACCGGGTGCCCTCGAACTCGACCGCGTACATCGGCCGGCGCCGCCGCAGCGTCCGGAGACCGTCGGTGAGCTGGATCTCGCCCCGCCGGTCGGCGGCGGTCTCGGCCAGGATGCCGAAGAGGTCGGGGGTCAGCACGTAGCGGCCGATGATGGCGAGATCCGACGGCGCCTCGTCCGCTCGCGGCTTCTCGACCAGGTCGTCGATCGCCCAGACCCGCTCGGCGAGGGGCCGGCCGGCGATCACCCCGTATTGATGGATCCGGTCGCGCGGGACGCGCTCCACGGCGATGACCGGCCCGTCGCCGTGCTTCTCGAAGACGTCGAGGAGCTGGCGCATGCAGGGCGTGGCCGCCCCGCCGATGATGTCGTCGCCGAGGAAGACGGCGAACGGCTCGTCGCCCACCAGCGGCCGCGCGCACAGGATGGCGTGGCCGAGGCCGAGCGGCTCCTTCTGCCGGACGTAGCAGACGGAGGCGAGCTCCGAGATGGTCTTGATCTGCGCGAGCTCCTCGGTCTTGCCGCGGTCGTTGAGGTAGTACTCCAGCTCGAAGGCCGCGTCGAAGTGGTCCTCGATCGCGCGCTTGTTGCGGCCGGTGACCAGGATGATCTCCTCCAGACCCGAGGCGACCGCCTCCTCGACCACGTACTGGATGGTCGGCTTGTCGACGAGGGGCAGCATCTCCTTGGGCTGCGCCTTGGTGGCGGGCAGGAACCGGGTGCCGAGGCCGGCGGCGGGGAAGACGGCTTTGCGGACGCTCATGACTGGCTCCTCGAATCAGGCGCCGAGCGCGGACCACTGGCGGCGCTCGAAGGCCTCCTTGATCCGCCGGCGCAACGCGTATTCGGTTTCGAGGCGACGACCGGGGTCGACCTTGATCGTGAGGCGCAGGACGCTGTCGCCGCCGCTGAACCTCATGATACCCTGCGCCTCCGGCGGATCCAGCGCCTCGCCCGTGTCGCGCGCCCACCCCTCACCGACCTCGCGCAGCACGGCCAGCGCCTGCTCGACCGGCACGTCGCGGGCCACCGCCACGTCGACGACCGCCCGGGCCCAGCCGGCGCTGTGGCTCGTGAACTCGGTGAGCTGACCGTTCGGCACGATGCGCAGCGCGCCGTCGAGCATCCGCACGGTCGTGATCCGCAGGCCGACCGACTCCACGGTGCCCGTGTACGGCCCGACCTGGATCGTGTCCCCGACGTGGAGGAGGCCCTCCATGAGGAGGAACACGCCCGTGATGACGTCGCGGACCAGGCTCTGGGCGCCGAAGCCGATGGCGAGGCCGACCAGGCCGGCCGACACCAGGATCGCCTGGATGTCCAAACCCAGGGCCCGCAGGGTGAGGAGCGCCAGGACGACCCCCAGCACCCAGCGCCCGAGGCTGACGACGAGCGAGGCGATGGTGCGGGCGCGCGCCGCCGGCAGCGGGCCGCCGGGGGCGACGAGGCGCCCGGCCAGCCTGACCAGCAGGCGGTAGGCCAGCAGCAGCAGACCGGCCGCGATGCCCAGGGCCAGCACGCGCCCGAGCAACGCCGCGGTGGCAGGGGGCGCTCCCCACCGGCCGAACAGCTCGGCGAGCGCGGCCGCCACGGGTCAGGCGGCGCGCCGGGACTCGCCCGCGTCCGGCCGCCGACGGCGGCGCCGGCGGATCAGCTCGAACGTCACGAGCCACGTGACGGCGGCGGCGGCGACCCCGAGCAGCGTCGTTCCGGTGAGGAGCCAGGCCCCGAGCCGGCTCATGCCGGCGAGGTCCGGGAGGTCCGGCAGCACGAGCGCGCCGAGCCTCACGGCACCGGCGTACACGAACGGGGCGAACCACGGCAGGTTGATCCAGGTCCCGGCCACCGTCACGCCGCGATTCAGGCGGAAGATGGAGGCCGTCACCAGGGCCAGCAGCGTCTGGAACCCCCAGAACGGCGTGAAGCTGATGAACACGCCCAGCGCCAGGGCGGCGGCGACGCGTCGCGGCGGCTCGTCCAGGGTGAGGGTGGCCCGGAAGCGCGCGAGCCACGGGCGCACGTCGATCATCGGCTCGATTCTCGCATGACGGCCGGGCCGCTGCCGGGCCGGGCCGCGAGGGCCCCGGGCGGCCGGCCAGCAAGTTGGCCATCCCCGCCGCACGGTTCTCTGGCATCCTGAGACCCGCCATGACGGCCTCCAACCCCCGCGCCCTCGTCGCCGCCGCCGCGCTCCTCGCCATCGCCGGCGCCGGGTTCGCCGCCTACGGCTGGCTCTCGACGCACCCGACCGTTCGCGAGGCCGCAGCGCCGTCGCCGCTCATCACCGCCGACGCCTTGCAGGAGGCCTTCGTGACGGTGGCCGAGCGCGTCCGTCCCGCGGTGGTCCACATCGGCACCGTGCAGCTCGCCCGCCGGCGGCCGGCGCCGCCGCAGCCCGGCCCCGGCACGGACGATCCGTTCTTCAAGGATTTTTTCGATCAGTTCTTCGGTCGCGGGGGTCCGGGCCCGCGGGGCGAGTTCCACCAGCCCGGGCTCGGATCGGGCGTGATCGTGGACAAGCGCGGGTACGTCCTCACCAACTTCCACGTCATCCGGGGCGCGGACAGCGTCACCGTCCGGCTCTCGTCGAAGCAGGAGTACCGCGGAAAGATCGTGGGCACCGACGCCAAGACCGATCTCGCGGTCGTGAAGTTCGAGCCCGACATCGAGCTGCGGGTCGCGACGCTCGGAGACTCCGACGCGCTCAAGGTGGGCGAGTGGGCGATCGCGATCGGCAACCCCTTCGGCCTCGACCAGACGGTGACGGTCGGCGTGGTGAGCGCCACCGGCCGCGCCGAGGTCGGCATCGCCACCTACGAGAACTTCGTCCAGACCGACGCGTCGATCAACCCGGGCAACTCGGGCGGCCCGCTGGTCAACCTCCGGGGCGAGGTGATCGGCATCAACACGGCGATCGTCGCCACGGGCCAGGGCATCGGATTCGCCATCCCCGCCAACATGGTCAAGCGCGTGACCGCGCAGCTCATCGACCGCGGCCGCGTCACCCGGGGCTGGATCGGCGTGTCGATGCAGCCCCTCACCCGCGAGCTGGCCGAGTCGCTGGGCCTCGAGAGCACCCGTGGCGCGATCGTCGCGCGCGTGCATCCCGGCAGCCCGGCGGAGGCGGCGGGCCTCCAGCGCAACGACGTCGTCGTCGGGTTCGCGGGCGCGCCGGTCGACGATTACCACCACCTGCAGCGGCTGTCGTCGGAGGCGGAGCCCGGCACCAGCGTCAAGCTCGACATCGTCCGGCGCAAGGAGCGCCGCACGGTCGCGCTCACCGTCGGGGAGGCACCCGACTCCACCGTGCCGTCGCCGGTCTCCCCACCCGCTCCGCGCTGACCGGTCGCGCGGGGACCGGGCCACGGCCGTGGCCGCCGGTCCGGCTACGCGACGAACGGCGGGATCGGGGGGATCTCGACCTGCTGGGTGCGGACCTCGCGCACCCCCGGGACCGAGCGTGCCACCTCCACAGCGCGGTCGAGCGCCGCCGTCCCCTCGAGCATCACCACGTCGCCCTGGGCCTCCACGGTGATCCGGTAGCGGCGCGTGTCCGGGTGCGTGGCCAGCGCGACCTGCACGCGGGAGGCGAGCGCGCGCGAGGCGATCATCTGGCGCCCCGGCTCCGTCGTGGTCATCTCGGGCCGCCGCGCCAGGATCTCGAGCACCTGGACCACCGAGTCGTACCGCAGCATCTCGGTGTTGACGATCACCTCGTAGAGCATCGGATCGCCGATGTCCACCTCGTAGAGGTAGCGCATGCGCCCGGCCTTCTCCGTGTCGTCACGACGCACGAACTCGGCGGCCGCGCGCTGGCCGGGCGCCTCGCCCGTCATGGAGGTGACGCGCTTGATCCACTGCTTCACCCGGTACTCGAACGGCGCGATGACGCGCACGCGGAGGACGTGGGGCACGCCGCGGAGGAGCCACTGGCCGCCGCCCCGCATGAGGACGGCGTTGTCGAGCTCGGCCAGCTCGAGGAGCGTCGTCTGCAGCACGGTGATGTGGTGGCGGGTCTCGGTGTCGAACCGCTCGAAGAAAGTCGGCTTCGACTCGTCGAGGTGGGACAGCTTGTCCTCGGCCAGGCCGTAGCGCCGCACGGCGTCCTGGAGCAGCTCCTGGTCGACGTAGCGGTAGCCGAGGCGCTGTGACAGCGCCATGCCGATCTCCGGACCACCGGCGCCCATCTGGTGCGAGACGACGATGATGGCCATGGGTCACCCCCGTCGGTACTGGTCCCTGAGCGCCGCCGGCGCGATGGCGATGCGCTTGCCGGCGACGTCGTCCAGGATGTAGACCTCATCGGTCAGCGATCCGCTCGCGAACACCTCGAACACCTCGAGGGCCGCCTCGAGCGTCGCGTCCGGACGCTCCTGCATGAGCGCCTCCACGGATGCGCGCGGGAGCCTGGTCATCTCGGGTAGCTCCGGGAGGCGGCGGGCAGCCTACCGCGAACGCGACGGCCCGGGCAGGGCGGCCGGCGTGCCCCGGGGATGCTCACCGGGCAGCGGCCAGGGCAGCCATCCCCGCCATCGGCGCGCCCGCCGCGACCGGGGTCGCCGCCTCCAGAAGCCGCGGCACGAACGAGTAGGCCGGCCACGGGCCCGTCGGCACCACGGCCACGCCGACGGCACGCGATGCGACGGGCGCGATGCGGGTCAGGAGCCCCGCGACCTCCTCCGGTCGCAGCAGGAAGGCCACGACCACCGCCGGGCACGCGGCGCTCCGCGCCGGCAGCCGCCGCCACCGTGGCAGGGCCGCGCACTCGACGAGCCCGTCCGCCAGCGCGGCGAGCTGGCACTCGACCGCATCCGCGGGCCGCGCCGAGCCGACCGGCAGCATGGTGACGCGCATCTCGATTCGCCCCTGGACGGCCTCCAGGGCGGCCACGATCGATCCGTGGTGGGCGCGGATCCAGGGCACGAGCGCGGCGGCGGGGAGCAACGCCCCGTAGTGGAGCGGGACCAGGGCGTCCGCATCCAGGAGCGAGGCGACGACGTCGTGGTGGCAGGCCAGGCTCCGCGGCCCGGCCGGGGGCACGCCGTCCACGGCGCCGCAGACGGCCACCACGTGGCCGAGCCGGCGGGCCGTGACCGGGGTGCCGCCGAGCCCCGAAGGGGGACGCCAGCCGCGCGGCAGCCGATCCGTGAACGCGTAGAGGTACGACCGGCCCCCCTTCGCTGCGGCGGTCATCAACCCGTGGGGCAATGGCTGCTCCTGCCTCGGCGAGCCCGAGGCGCCGTACCGTGGAGGGTCGCCGAGGGGCGCCGATGCCGCAGCCTACGGCCGTCCGGCCACCATCGTCAAGGCCCCGGGCGAGGGCCCGGCGCGGGTGTGACATAATCGGCACGTCGTGGCAGGCGTCGTCCGTCGCTCCATCCTGCCCTTGCTGGTCGTCGGGCTCCTCGTGGGCCCGCCCGCGCTCGCGGCGCACCGGGGGCCGTCCCTTCCGCCGGATGTCTCCGCGTCCGCGCGCGCGCGCCTGGCGGCAGTGACCACGGAGGCCGCCCTCGCCGTCCGGGTCGACGGGCAGCCCTTCGTCGCGCGGCCCGAGGTCTTCGAGTACCTGCTCGACCATCCCGAGCTCGCCACGCACGTCACGCGCGAGCTCCGGGTCGCGCGCTACCGGATCTGGAGGACCCCCGAGGGGCTCGCCATCGACGACGGCTGGGGCACCGTGGGCATCTTCGAGGTGGTCCATGCCGGGCCCCGGACGCGGGTGCTGCACGCGCGCGGGGTCTATCGGCAGTCCCTCCTGCCCGACATACGGGGCGAGGCCGTCGTGGTCATCGACTACGAGCCCCGTCCCGCCCCGGAGGGGGGGACGGTGATCGCGACCTCCGTCGGCGGCTTCGTGAAGCTGGACGGCGCCATCCTCGCGCGGGCCAGCCGGCTCGCGAGCGCGGTGGCCCGCGCCAAGGGCGAGAAGGAGGCCCACCGGCTGGTCAAGGTGTTCGCCAAGGCGACGCGGGCCATCGAGGCCGATCCCGCCGGCCTCTGCGACCGCCTGGAGCGGCGTCCCGAGGTGCCCGCGGCCGAGCTCGAGGAGTTCCGGCGGCTGCTCAGCGCCTCTGCCGGTGGGGATCGCGACCGCCGCGAGGCGAGGACCCCGGCGTCCCGGCATTGAGCTCGCGGGCCTGGCGCGCGAGCGCCAGGCTCTCCCGGAACCGCGGCAGGTCCGGGGCATGCCGCACGGCCGCCTCGTACGCCGCCTCGGCTTCCGCGTAGCAGCCGCGCTCGTAGAGCGCGCGACCGATCCGGGCGTGGGCGTCGGCGTGATCCGGCTTGGCGGCCAGGAAGGCGCGCGCGGCGCTCTCGAGCGCTGCCCACTTGCCCTGCGCCTCGAGCGCGTCCCAGAGGACGAAGTGCGCCGGGGCGGTCTCGAACGCCACGGCGATCGTCGCCCGCGCGGCGGCCTCCGCATCGGTCCAGCGGGCGCTGTCCAGCAGCACGCGAGCCAGGGCGAGGTGAGCACGCAGCGAGTCCGGCCGGAGGCGGATGGCCTCCCGGTAGGCGGTCTCCGCGTCCGCCCAGCGCCGCTGCTCGGCGTAAAGCTCGCCCAGATCGCACCGGGCCCGCACGTAATCCGGCTTGACCCGGATGGCCTCGCGAAAGGCCGCCTCGGCCTCGGCGTGGCGGTCCTGCCAGTACAGCGCCACGGCGAGCCCTCGCAGGAAGACCGGCTGCTCCGGCCGGATCGCGAGAGCCTCGCGGTAGGCGAGCTCGGCGTCGCGATGGCGCGCCTGGCGGCCGAGCCCGAGCGCCAGGTTGGCGCGGGCGCGCAGGTGGCCGGGATCGATGCGGACGGCCGTCCGCAAGGCCGCCTCCGCCTCGACGTGACGCCCCTGACGCCCGAGCGCCACACCGAGCTCGAAGTGCAGGTCGCTGTCGTCCGGCCGGAGGCTGGCCGCCCGGCGCAGGGCGGACTCGGCCTCGGCGTAGGCGCCCATCTCGCCGAGCGCCAGGCCGCGGCCCGCCAGCACGTCGGGGTCGTCGGGCCGGAGTTGGAGCGCCTCGGTCCACGCGGCCGCCGCCTCGGCCCAGCTGCCGAGGCGGCGGAGGAGCTGGGCGCGCGCGACGTGCGCGGCGAAGAACGTGGGACGGAGCCGGACCGCCTCCGCGAGCGCCTCCAGGGCCTCCTCGTGCCGTCCTTGCCGCTCGAGGACGACGCCGAGGTGGAAGTGAGCGCGGGCGTCGCCCGGCGCGAGCCGGAGCGCGGCCCGGAAGGCCTCGGCCGCCTCGGCGTGACGATGCCGGTCGGCGAGGGTGCGGCCCAGCGTGTCGCGCAGCGCCGGGTCGTCGGGGCGCCGGCGCACCGCCCGCCGGTAGGCGGCGCTCGCCGCCCCTCGCTGGCCCATCCGCTCGAGCGCCAGGCCGAGGCCGAAGTGCGCCCGCGCGTCGGCGGGCCGGAGGTCCAGGAGGGCCCTGTAGGCGTCGGCCGCCTCGGCGTGACGCTTCTGCTCCATGAGCGCCGCCGCGAGCGCCTCCTGCGCCGAGGCGTCGTCGGGCGCCTGGCTCACCCCGGCGCGCGCGACGCTCTCCGCCTCCTGTCCCCGACGCTGACGGCGAAGCACGAGCGCCAGGTTGGCGCGCGCGACCCTGTCGCCGGGGCGAAGGCGGACGGCCTCGCGCAGGGCGGCCTCCGCTCCCCGCCAGTCCTGCTGACGCTCCAGGGCGAGGCCGAGAGCTGCGTGGGCGTGACCGAAATCGGGGCGCAGCCGGACCGCCTCGCGGTAGGCCGCCGCCGCGTCGGCGTGGCGACCCTGCTCGAACAGCGCGGCACCCAGCTCGGCATGGAGCGTGGCGGTGGGCGGAGCCAGCGCCAGCGTCTCGCGCAGCAGCGACTC
>JAICGY010000124.1 GCA_025922915.1 Candidatus Methylomirabilota bacterium
ACTCCCCGCGCAGCAGCACCGTCACGTCGCTCCCGGCGATGCGACCGATGGTCTTGTAGACATCCTGCATCCGGGGATGGCGGCCGATGAGGGCGCTGAACTCGCGCACCTCCTGGAGCCCGCTCCGCAGACGCGCGACCTCCTGCGTGAGCCGGCTGGCCGCCAGGGCGCGCTCGGCGAGCAGGAGGACCTCGTCCAGGTCGAACGGCTTGGTGAGGTAGTCGTAGGCGCCCCGCTGCATGGCCTGGATGGCGGTCTCCATCGTCCCGTGCGCGGTCATGACCACCACGTAGGCCTCGGGCCGCGCGTCACGGATGCGCGAGAGGGCGGCCAGCCCGTCCACGCCCGGCATGCGGACGTCGAGGAAGGCCAGATCGAAGGGCTCGCCCTCGACGGCCCGGACGGCGGCCGCGCCGTCCTTCACCGCGGTCACCGCGTACCCCGCCTGGCGCAGCCCCTTCTCGAGCACCCAGCGCAGGCCGTCCTCGTCGTCGGCGACCAGGATGCGGGCGCTCGCGCGCGCGTCGTCGGCGCTCATCGGGCGATCGGCAGGAAGCAGGTGACGGTGGTGCCGCGGCCCGGGGCGCTCTGGATCTGGATGGCGCCGCGGTGCTGCTCGAGCACCTGGTGGCAGATGGCGAGGCCCAGCCCGAGCCCGCGCTCCTTGGTGGTGAAGAACGGGTCGAAGATCCGCGCGCGCGCCTCCGCCGGGATCCCGGGCCCCTCGTCGAGCACCTGGACCTCCACCATCCCGCGCGGGCCGCCGCCGTGGTCCATCTTGCCGAAGAGCGGATCGAGGCTGACGCGCGTGGCGAGCGTCAGGGTGCCTCCGCCGGGCATCGCCTCCACCGCGTTGCGCACGAGGTTGTGGAAGACCTGGACGAGCCGATCCTCGTCGCCGAGGATCGGCGGCAGGCTGGGATCGTAGCGGCGCACGAGCGAGATCCGGCGCTCGCGCGCCGTCTCCTCGGTGAGGAGCGCGACCCGCTCGAGGAGCTGGTGGGCGTTGAGCGGCACCGGGCGCACGGAGGCCGGGCGCGCGAGGTCGAGGAGCATCTCGATGATCCGGTTCACGCGGTCGACCTCGGTGAGCAGCACGCGGGTGTACTCGTGCAGCGAGGAATCCGGGGCCAGCTCGCGGCCCAGCAGCTGGACGGCGCCGCGGATCGCCCCGAGCGGGTTGCGGATCTCGTGCGCCAGCCCGACCGCCATGCGGCCGGCCGCGGCCAGCGTCTCGCCGCGCCGCACCTCGGCCTCCAGCTGCCGGATGCGGGACAGATCGCGCAGGACGGCCACCGCGCCCTCGACGGCGGAGTCGCGGGCGAACAGCGGCGCCGTCACGATGCTGACGGGGACCGTCCGGTGGTCGGGGCGCTCGAGCAGCGCCTCGGGCTCCGAGCGGCTCTCGCCGGTGGCCAGGGTCTCGTCGAGCCGGCGCACGACCGAGGCGTCGGGGGCGAAGATCTCCTTCAGGCCGCGGCCGGCCGTCCGGCGCGCCGACCGCTCCGTGAGCTCCTCGGCCGCCGCGTTCCAGAAGATGACCCGCAGCGTCTCGTCCACCGCGATGACGGCGTCGGGCAGGCCCGCCAGCACGCTCTCGTAGTTCACGGGCGGTCTCTCACGCCAGCGCGAGGTCGGGCACGGCGTTCATCGTGAGCGGGGCGCGCTCGCCGGCGGCCAGCCGTTCCGCCCCCGCCGCCGTGATCATCGCCGCGTTGTCCGTGCACAGGCGGGGCGGCGGCACGTGCAGGCGCAGCCCGTGCTCCCCGGCCTCCGCGGCGAGCCCGGCGCGGAGGGCGGCGTTGGCGGCCACGCCTCCGGTGAGCACGAGGCGCTTCACGCCGAGGTGGAGCGCGGCGCGCACCGTCTTGCGCACGAGCATGCGCACCACCGCGGCCTGGAACGAGGCGGCGACGTCCGCGACCTGCCGCTCGCCGAGGGGCCCGTGACGCCGGACGTGGAGGGACACGGAGGTCTTGATCCCGCTGAAGGAGAAGTCGCGCGCGCCGTCCGTCATGTTGGCCACCGGGAACTCGATCGCCCGGGGGTCGCCCTGCCCGGCGACGCGCTGGATCGCCGGGCCGCCCGGAAAGCCGAGCCCGAGGAGCTTGGCCACCTTGTCGAAGGCCTCCCCGGCCGCGTCGTCCCGCGTCTGCCCCACCAGCCGGTACTGCCGGGGGGCCGGCACGTGATAGAGGGCGGTGTGGCCACCGGAGACGACGAGAGCCAGGAAGGGCCAGTCCGGGGGGTCGTCGGTCAGGAAGGCGGCGTAGATGTGCCCCTCGAGGTGGTTCACGCCGACCAGGGGCAGCGCGTGCGCCCAGGCCAGGGCCTTCGCCATCGAGCAGCCGACCAGCAGCGACCCCACCAGCCCAGGCCCCTGCGTCACCGCGATGCCGGCCAGCCCGCCCAGCGCGACCCCGGCCTCCGCGAGCGCCCGCTCGACCACCGGAGTGATGACCTCGATATGGCGCCGGGACGCCAGCTCCGGAACGACACCGCCGTACGGGGCGTGGACGTCGTCCTGCGAGGCCACGACGCTCGAGAGGACGCGACGCCCGTCGGCGAGCACGGCCGCCGCCGTCTCGTCGCACGAGCTCTCGATGCCCAGCACGGGTCCCATCGCCATCCCGGACGCTCTCTCCTTCATCCTCGCACGCCCCGCGCGTCCCGGACCGTCCCCCGCAGACACGAAGGGCGACGCGCGGCCGGCGGAAGCCCGGCCGCGCGTCGCCCTCGCGAGCGCGGTGCAATGCGGCTAGGTCAGTTCTGGCTCGGTTGCCGCCGCTCGCTCTGGGCCTGGGGCGCGCTCCCACCCTTCTGCTGCCCGGCGATCCGGAGCGTCTTGATGACGTCGATCGCCCGCTGGACCTGCACGTCCTTCTTGAGATCCTCGAGCGGGTCGGCCGACGGCAGCGGCCGCTCCTTCGGCGCCGACTCCTTCGGGATCTCGACGATGATGTCCGGGGTGATCCCCTTGCCGTGGATCGACCGGCCCTTGGGCGTGAAGTACTTGGCGGTGGTCAGCCGCAGCCCCGACCCGTCGGACAGCGGGATGATGGTCTGCACGGAGCCCTTGCCGAACGTCTGGGTCCCGACCACGACCGCCCGCCCCCAGTCCTGGAGCGCGCCCGCCACGATCTCGGACGCGGAGGCGCTGCCCTGGTTGACGAGGACGACCATCGGCATGTCGACGTACCCGCGCTTCGCGTGGGCGGAGAACCGCATGTTCTGGTTCCGCACGCGCCCCTCGGTGTAGACGACCAGGCGCCCGTCGTCGATGAACTTCTCGCTGACCTCGACCGCCGCCGTGAGGAGGCCGCCGGGGTTGTTCCGGAGATCGAGGATGAGCGCCTTCATGCCGTCCTTGGACAGCTTCTCCAGCGCCGCCTCGAGGTCGTGCGGGCTCTGCTCCTGGAACTGCCGCAGGCGCAGGTAGCCCAGCCCGTCTCCGAGCTCGTGGACCCGGACCGACTGCACCCGGATCTGCTCGCGGACGATGTCGAAGTCCTTGGGCTCCGTCCAGCCCTCGCGCACGATCGAGATGGTGACCTTGGTGCCGGGCTTGCCGCGCATCCGCTTGACGGCGTCGGAGAGCTGCATGTCCTTGGTGGCCAGGCCGTCGATCTTGACGATCCGATCGCCCGTGTGCAGTCCCGCGCGGTACGCCGGCGTGCCCTCGATGGGCGCCACCACGGTCAGGATGTCGTCCCGGAGCGTGATCTCGATGCCGAGACCGCCGAAGCTGCCCGAGGTCTCCACCTGCATGTCACGGTAGGACTCGGGATCCAGGAACGAGCTGTGCGGGTCGAGGCCGCGGAGGGTGCCCTTGATCGCGCTGTAGATCAGGTCCTTGGGCGGCACCTCGTCGACGTACTGGTTCTGCACGATCGACAGGACCTCGGTGAACAGCCGCAGCTGCTCGTAGGTCGCCGTGCTGTCCGTCACCTTGCTCGACACCGACCCGCCGACGGACAGTGTGAGCACCATGAGGACCGCCCCGATCACGAATGCCTTCTTCATGGAATCCCCCCGCTCCGGGCCTTCGGCTCAGCTCCGCTCACGGAGCCACTGCTCGGGGTCGAGCGGCTTGCCCTGGTGGCGGACCTCGAAGTAGAGCCGAGGTCCGTTGAGGGAGCCGGTGTCCCCGACGGTTCCGATCCGCTGTCCCTGACGCACGTCGTCGCCCTCGTCCACGGCGATGTCGGCCAGGTGCGCGTAGAGCGTGTAGTACTCGGCGCCGTGGTCGACGATCACCAGGTTGCCATAGCCCTTGAACCACCCGGTGTAGATGACCTGCCCCGGGTGCACCGCGCTCACCGCACGCCCTTCGGCCGCCGCGATGTCGACGCCGTTGCGGAACGTCCGGGTGCCGAACCGCGGATGCACCTGGGCGCCGAACGCCGTCACCACCTTGCCCTCGGTCGGCCAGGGCAGCCGGCCCCGGAGAGAGGCGAAGGCCCCCGCCGGCCGGTCCGGCAGGGACCGGGCCGGCGGCACGCGGGCCAGCCGGCGCTGCTTCTCCTGCAGCTCCCGGACGAACGCCTCCAGCCGGCGCCTGGCCTCGGTGAGCTCGCCGACCATCCGCTCGTGGTAGGCGCGCTCGTCACGCACCCGGGCGAGAAGCGCCCGTCGCCTGGCGGCGTCACGGTCGACCTCCTGCTGCTCGCGCTCGGCATCGGATCGGAGGGTAGCGAGCTCGCGTTGCCGGCTCTCCTCGCGGCGCCGGCGATCGTCCAGCCGGTCCGTTGTCCCACGATACTCTTGAATGAGACGGGCGTCCAGGGCGGCCAGGCTCGCCAGGTGCCGGATGGCCACCGCCCGGGCGATGGGATCGTCGCCTCCGAGGAGTAGCGGCAGGGCACCTCCCTGTGCGTGGACCTTGTACATGGCCCGGAGCCGCCGCGCCAGGGCCGCCTGCTGGCCCGTGCGCGACTGCTCGAGCTGCCGGATCTCTCCCCGCAGGGCCGTCACGTCGGCCTGGACCTTGCGGATCCGCCGGTCCAGCCGGCCGACCTGGCGCTGCTTCGTCTCGAGCCGCCGCTCGACCTCCTCCAGCTCGGCCAGCACCGAGCTCTCCCGCGCCCGCGCGGCCGCCGCCTTCTTCTTCTCCTCGCGCAATCTTTGCTCGGCCTGCTCGAGCTTCCTCTTCTCGGACCGGACCGCGTCTTCCCCCTTCCGCCCCTGGCCGGAGGTCGGTCCCGGCATCGCCAGGGTGGCGGCGACGAGCATGGCCACGCCGGCCAGGCGGGCGATTCCCCCGGCCATCGAGCCGGCTCGGAGCGGCCGCGCGCCGGCGGTCATGGGGTTGCGCGGCCCCGGGCCAGGAGCCCCCCGAGGCCCCCGAGGAGCGTGCCGATCACCACGAGGGTGGCCAGGTTCAGCGGGGTCAGGAAGGTGAGCCGGGCGAGGCCCAGGCTCTCCGCCACGAGGGGCTCGAGGCGCGGGGCGAGGAGGAGGTGGACGGAGAACAGGATCCACACGGCCAGCAGGGCGCCGAGCAGCCCCTGCGTCATGCCCTGCAGCAGCAGCGGGAGCCGCACGATGTGCTCGGGCGCCCCGACGAGGCGCATGATCTCCATCTCGTCGCGCCGGGCATGGAGGACGAGGGTCGTCGCGGTGGTGACGGTGAGGATCGCCGCCACCCCGAGGACGCCGCCGAGCCCGAGGCCGAAGAGCGTCACCAGGCGCTGCCCGCGGGCGAACCGCTCGATCCACTCCACCCCGCCTCCGACCTCCTCGGTCTCGGGCATGGCCGCCAGCCCGGCGATGAGGGCCTGGGCGCCCGCCGGCGTGGCGCCCCCGGCGGTCGGGACGACCTCGAGCGAGGCCGGCAGCGGGTTCTGCAGCAGCTGGTCCGCCACGGCCGCGTCCTTGCCCAGCACCTCGCGCAGCGTGCCGAGCGCTTCGGCCTTCCCGACGAACCGGACGGACGCCACGCCCGGCAGGCCGCGCACGCGCTCGACGAGCGCGGCCGCGTCGGCGCTCGAGGGCTCGCGGCGGAGGTAGACGACCAGCTTCACGCGCTCGCGCCACTCGCCCACCGCGCGCCCGAGGTTCGTGGAGAGCAGCCAGAAGCCGCCCAGGGCTCCGAGGGCCAGCGTGATGAGCAGGATGGCGCTCGCCGCCACCCGGCCGGCGCGGCGAAGGTCGCGCAGCGCCTCGCCCACGAGGAACGCGAGCACCGTCAGCCCTCGTCCTTGAGGAGGCGGCCGTTCTGCAGCGTCAGGGTCCGCCGGCGCAGCGTCCGCGCGAGCGCCTTCTGGTGGGTGGCGACGAGGACGGTCGTGCCGCCGGCCCACACGTCCCGGATGACGTCGAGCACCTCGGCTGCCATGCCCTCGTCCAGGTTCCCGGTCGGCTCGTCCGCGATCAGCAGGAGCGGCTTGCGGGCGATGGCGCGGGCCAGCGCCGCCCGCTGCGCCTCGCCCTGCGACAGCTGCGCGGGGTACGCCTGGGCACGGGCCGAGAGGCCGACGGCACGGAGCGCCTCGAAGACGCGCGCGGTGATCTCGCGCCGCGGGGTGCCCAGGACCCGCAGGACGAAGGCCACGTTCTCGTAGACGGTGCGCCCGGGCAGGAGCCGCGCGTCCTGGAAGACGACCCCGATGGACCGGCGCAGGGCGGCCACCTCGCCCCGTCGCGCCCGCGCCAGGTCCAGACCGAGCACCTGGATCTCGCCCTCGCTCGGGATCTCCTCCCGGTAGAGCAGGCGCAGCAGCGTGGTCTTCCCTGCCCCGCTGGGGCCGTGCAGCGTGACGAACTCGCCCTTCGTGACCTGGAACGAGACGTCGGACAGCGCGGGAACCTTCACCGGCCCGACGGAATAGACCTTCCACACGCGGTGAAGCTCCATCATGGCGGGCGGCTCGATTATAGCCGCCGGGGTCATCCGCGAGAGAGTTTCTCCTGCACCAGACGGTCGACGATGGCGGGGTTGGCCTTGCCCCGGCTGGCCTTCATGACGGCGCCGACGAGGGCCTTCGCCGCCGCCGCCTTTCCGCGCCGGAAGTCCTCCACCGCCCGGGGGTTGGCCGCGATCGCCTCGTCCACGAGCACGGCCAGGGCGCCGGCGTCGGCCACCTGGACCAGCCCCTCGCGCTCCACGATCAGGGTGGGCGGCTCGCCCGTCCGCAGCATCGTGACGAGGACGTCCTTGGCGATCTTCCCGCTGATCGTGGCCTCGTCGATGAGGCGGACGAGGGCCGCGAGGTGCGCGGGCGGGACGGGGCACCGCGCGAGCGCGGCCTCGTCGTCGCCGGGGAGCTCGCGGAGCAGCTCGGACATGATCCAGTTCGACAGGGCCTTCGGGTTCGCGTGGGCGCGCACGGCCGTCTCGTAGTACTCGGCGAGCGCGCGCGACTGGGTCAGGAGATCGGCGTCGTACGCGGGCAGCCCGTACTGCTCCACGAAGCGCTGCCGGCGGGCCCTCGGCAGCTCCGGCAGGTCGCCCCGGATCGCGGCGAGCCAGGCGGGGTCCAGGTCGAGGGGCGGCAGGTCCGGCTCGGGGAAGTACCGGTAGTCGTGGGCGAACTCCTTGGACCGCATCGATCGGGTCGCCGCGCGGTCGGCGTCCCACAGCCGCGTCTCCTGCACGAGACGCTCGCCGGCGTCGAGGGCCTGGGCCTGCCGGCGCACCTCGAACTCCAGCGCCCGCTGCACGTTCCGGAACGAGTTCAGGTTCTTGATCTCCACCTTGGTCCCGAGCGGGTCCGTCCCCGCCCGCCGGAGGGAGACGTTGGCGTCGCAGCGCAGCGAGCCCTCCTCCATGTTGCCGTCGCACACGCCGAGGTAGAGGAGCACCGCGCGAAAGGCGCGCAGCCAGGCGGCCGCCTCCTCGGGCGAGCGCAGGTCGGGTCGCGTGACCGTCTCCATGAGGGGCACGCCCGAGCGGTTGTAGTCCACGAGGCTGGCCGCCGCCGTCTCCAGCGTCCCCTCGTGGACCAGCTTGCCGACGTCCTCCTCCAGGTGCAGCCGCTGGATCCCGATGCGGCGGGGCGCCCCGTCCGGCCCGTCGATCTCGAGCGCGGCGTCCTCGGCGAGCGGCTCCTCGTACTGGCTGATCTGGAAGTTCTTCGGCATGTCCGGGTAGTAGTAGTGCTTGCGCGCGAACCGGCAGCGCGCGTTGACCCGGCCGCCGAGCGCCAGCGCCGTGCGCACGGCGTACTCGACGGCGCGGCGGTTGACCACGGGCAGGACCCCCGGCAGCCCGAGGCAGACGGGGCAGGTCTGGCTGTTCGGCGGCGCCCCGAAGGCGGTGGAGCACCGGCAGAACATCTTCGACCGCGTGCGCAGCTGCGCGTGGACCTCCAGCCCGATGACGACCTCCCAGGCGCCGGCCGGCGCGCTCATCCGAGCGCGGGCCTTCGCGCGTGCCACGGCGTCGCGCGCTCGTAGGCGTGCGCGGCGCGCAGCAGGGTGGGCTCGTCGAGGGCGCGCGCGATGAGCTGCAGGCCGATGGGCAGCCCGCTGCCGCTGAAGCCGCAGGGCACCGAGATCGCCGGCAGCCCGGAGATGCTGGCGGGGATGGTGAAGACGTCGTTGAGGTACATCGCGAGCGGGTCGGCCTTGGCGCCGTGCTCGAAGGCGACGCCCGGGGTGGTGGGCGCCGCGATGACGTCGACGCGGGCGAGCGCGGCGTCGAGCTCCTGCCGCACGAGCGTCCGCACCTTCTGGGCCTGCCCGTAGTAGGCCTCGTAGTAGCCGGCGCTCAGCGCGTAGGTGCCGAGCATGATCCGCCGCTTGACCTCGGGGCCGAAGCCGGCGGCGCGCGTCCGGCTGACCATGTCGATCAGGTCGCGCCCCTCGACGCGCAGGCCGTAGCGCACCCCGTCGTACCGGGCGAGGTTCGACGACGCCTCCGCCGGCGCGATCACGTAGTACGTCGCCAGCCCGTGGCCCGTCGTGGGCAGGGACAGTCGCTCCACGGCCGCCCCGCGGTCGCGCAGCACGGCGATCGCGTCCCGCACCGCCGCCTCGATCTCGGGATCCAGGCCCTCGATGAAGTACTCGTCCGGCACGCCGACGCGGAGCCCCCGCACGTCATCGCCCAGGGCCGCCGTGTAGTCCGGGACCGGCGCGGCCACCGACGTGGCGTCCCGCGGATCGTGGCCGGCGATCACCTCGAGCAGCAGCGCGGCGTCCCTGACGTCCACCGCGAGCGGCCCGACCTGGTCGAGCGAGGAGGCGAAGGCGATGAGCCCGTAGCGGGACACGCGGCCATACGTCGGCTTGAGCCCCACCACGCCGCAGAACGCGGCCGGCTGCCGGATGGAGCCCCCGGTGTCCGTCCCGAGGGCGGCGAGCGCGAGCCCGCCCGCGACGGCGGCCGCCGAGCCGCCCGAGGAGCCGCCCGGCACGCGCTGCAGATCCCAGGGGTTGCGCGTGGGGTGGAACGCCGAGTGCTCGGTCGACGAGCCCATCGCGAACTCGTCCAGGTTGGTCTTGCCCAGGATGACGGCGCCGGCCGCCCGCAGGCGCGCGACGACGGTCGCGTCGTACGGCGGCACGAAGCGCTCGAGGATGCGCGACGCGCAGGTGGTCGGCACGCCTCGCGTGCAGAGCACGTCCTTCAGCGCGATCGGGGCCCCGTCGAGCGGGCCGAGCGGACGTCCGTCCCGCCAGCGCTGCTCGGACGCGCGGGCATCGGCGAGGGCGGCATCCCGCGTGATTGCCAGGTACGCGCCGATCCGGCCGTCGAGCCGGTCGATCCGCCCCAGGCAGCCCTCGGTGACCGCGGTCGGGGTCGTCGCCCCGTCGCGGTAGGCGGCGGCCAGCGCGGCGAGCGAGGGGGCCGCCGCCCCGGTGGTCATCCGTCCTCGAGGATGCGGGGCACCCGGAACATCCCGTCACGCCGGTCGGGCGCGTTGCCGAGCGCCGCCTCCGGCGCGAGCCCGGGCGCGACCTCGTCGTCCCGCATGACGTTCACGAGGGGCACCGCGTGCGAGGTCGGCTCCACGCCGGCGGTGTCCACCTGCCGCAGCCGGTCGACGTAGGCGAGGATGCCGGCCAGCTCCTGGCGCATGCGCTCGAGCTCGACCTCGTCCATCGCCAGCCGCGCCAGGCGCGCCACATGCTCGACGTCCTGCCGTTCGATCATGGGTGTCCCCTCACAGCTCCTCGAGCTGAGCGTACTGCAGCGACAACCGCTTTCGCCCGACGCTCGCGAACCCGACGGTCACGATGGTGTCCCCGCCGTCGCGCTCGACCCCGACCACGAGCCCCTCGCCGAAGCGGGCGTGCCGCACCCGCGCCCCGACCCGGATGGGCCACGCCTCCTCGGCCGGGGC
>JAICGY010000125.1 GCA_025922915.1 Candidatus Methylomirabilota bacterium
AACTCCAGCTCGAACTCCAGGCCGCGCTCGATGCGCTCGCCGCACCGCTCGCACGTCGCCCGGCCGCTGGCCGGGCCGCCCCACATCTTGTGCGGGTCCTTACGGGGGATCCCGCTGGCGCGGGGCCGGGCTCTTTGCCCGTCCTCGGTCCCACCCGAGTCGCTCCCGCCGCTGATCGGAGGCGGCGGGGACTCGAGCGCTCGGCCGGCCCGCGCGGGCATGGGGCTCGACTCTACTCCAACCGCGCGCCGGATGCCAGCACGCATCGCGGGTGATACCCTTGACGCGAGCCGTTAGCTCAGTTGGTAGAGCGCCTGACTTTTAATCAGGGGGTCCAGGGTTCGAGTCCCTGACGGCTCACCAGTCTTGCGTCGATCCACGGGACGGCTGCCCCGGCCGCAGCGTAGGCCGCTCGCCGATCCGTGCGGTCCTCCTCCACGTGGTGAGCAGGACCCGGAGGATCCGCCTGCTCATCGGGCGATCTCGAGGAAGGCGTCGGGCGGCAGGGTCACGGTGACGCGGTCGCCCGACGCGAGGGCGGCGGAGCCGCGGACGGTGGCGCGCAGGCCGATGCCGCCGTCCAGCTCCAGGCGCACCTCCCAGTGGTCGCCGAGGAACATCGCGCTCGCCACCCGCGCGGGCAGGGCGTTGGCCCCGCCCTCGCCCAGCTCGACGCGCTCGGGCCGGATCAGCAGCCGCACGCCGGCGCCGGGCGTGAGCGCGCGGCCCAGGCGCGTCTGCACGCGCTGCCCGCCGGCCAGCTCCACGGCGCCGGCGTCGACGGCACGCGCGTCGAGCACGGTCGAGGCGCCGATGAAGTCGGCCACGAAGGCGGTGGCGGGCCGCTCGTAGACCTCGCGCGGCGGGCCCAGGTGCTCGATGCGGCCGGCGTTCATGACCGCGACCCGGTCGGACAGCCCCAGCGCCTCGTGCTGGTCGTGCGTCACGAAGATCGTGGTGATTCCCACCGCGCGCTGGATCTCGCGCAGCTCGGCGCGCATCTCCTCGCGGAGCTTGCGATCGAGCGCGGCCAGCGGCTCGTCGAGCAGGAGCACGCGCGGCCGGATGACGAGGGCGCGGGCCAGCGCAACCCGCTGCTGCATGCCGCCCGAGAGCTGCGAGGGGCGCATCCCTGCCGCCGCGGGCAGGCGGACCAGCGCGAGCGCCTCGGTGATGCGCGCCTGGATCTCGCCGCGCGCCACCCCGCGCTCGCGCAGCCCGAAGGCGACGTTGTCGGCCACGGTCATGTGGGGGAACAGCGCGTAGGACTGGAACACGACGCCGAGGCCGCGCTGCCAGGGGGGCTGGCGGGTGACGTCCTGGCCGTCGAGGCACACGCGGCCGGCGTCGGGCTCGACGAACCCGGCCACCACGTTCAGCGTCGAGGTCTTCCCGCAGCCGGAGGGCCCGAGCAGGCCGAGCAGCTCCCCCTCGTCCACCGCGAGATCGATTCCGTCCAGCGCCCGCGTGCGGCCGTAGGCCTTGCTCACCGCCTCGAGCGCCACGACGGGCTGGCCGGTCACTCGCGCTCCTCGATCTGGAAGACGCGCGAGAGGCGCAGGAACCGGTCGGCCAGGAACACGACCACGAAGGTGGCGGCGATGAAGAGCGTCGACAGCGCGGCCATGGTGGGATCGGTGTAGTTGACGACGTAGGTGAACATGGCGACGGGCAGGATCTCGGTGACCCGGGTGGAGACGAAGAGCGAGACGACGAACTCGTTGACGGACACGATCACGGCGAAGAGCAGGGCGGCGAAGAGGCCGGGGCGGAGCAGCGGCAGCGTCACTCGCCAGAAGACGCGCCGGGGCCGCGCCCCCAGGCTGGCCGCCGCGCGCTCGAGCATGGGGTCGAGGTTCGCCACGCTCACCATGACCGAGCGCACCACGAACGGCAGCACGAGCACGACGTGGGCGGCCACGAGCACGATCCGGTTGGCCAGGAGCCCGAGGGCGGCGGCCAGGATGAGGAAGCCCAGGCCGGCGGCGACGCCCGGGATGACGAGCGGGGAGAGCAGCATGGTGTTCCACATCGCGGGCAGGCGGAGCGGGTACCGCGCGAGCGCGAGCGCCGCCGCCGTGCCGATGGGCAGCGCCAGGCCGGCGCTCGCCGCGGTGACGAGGAGGCTGTTGACGGCCGCCCGGCGGAACTGCGGGTAGGTGAGGGCGTTCTCGTACCAGCGCAGCGAGAGCCCGTCGGGCGGGAACGACAGGATCGCGGTGGGGTTGAACGACGCCACGATCACCACCACCGTGGGCAGCGTCATGTAGCCGAGGAGGACCAGGACCAGGAGCCGGCTCGTCATGCCGCGTGCCGGCCGAGGATCCGCCCCGTGACGACCAGGAGGGCGAGCGTGACGAGAAGGGCGAGCGCCGCGAAGGCTGCGCTGCCCGGCCAGTTGAAGGCGTCCAGGGCCAGGTCCTTCACCACGTTGGCGATCATCTTCACCCGTCCGCCGCCGAGCAGCTCCGGCGTGGGGAAGGCGCTGAAGGTCCACGCGAACACGACCAGCGAGCCGGAGACGACGCCCGGCGCGGACAGGGGCAGGGTGACGCGCCAGAAGACGCGCCACGGCCGGGCGCCCAGGCTCGCCGCCGCGCGCTCGTAGCGGGGGTCGATGTGGCTGATGGCGGCGGCCAGGATCAGGATCATCGTGGGCATCGAGAAGTGCACGAGGCCGATGAGCACGCCCCGCGGCTCGAACAGGAGCTTCACCGGCCACTGCACGAACGAGTTGCCGAGCACCAGCATCCACGCGTACGTCCGGACGATGGCGCCCGTGAAGAACGGTGCCAGGGTGAGGATCAGCAGCAGCGAGCGCGCCCGGGCCGAGGGCGTGCGCGCCAGCGCGTAGGCGATCGGGTACGAGGCCGCCAGCGTGAAGACCGTGGTGAGGGCGCTCAGCACGATGGTGTCCCAGATGTAGCGCAGGTAGTGGGACGCCAGGACGCCGCGGAAGTTGTCGGCGGTGAGGCCACCGGTCCGGATGGAGCCCGGGATGAACTCCCGCACGCTGAACTGCAGCAGCGCGCCGAGCGCGAGGGCGAGGACGGCCAGCATGGCGAGCGCCGGTGCCAGCAGCGCGTAGCCGAGCGCGGGGGAGCGGCGCGCCACGCTCTCCCGCGCCGGGGCCTCGGGCATCCTCAGTTCGTCCCGTCGAGGCGGCCGAGCGCGCGGGCGACGCGCTCGGCCGTGATCGGCAGGCGCGTGAGCCGGGCGCCCGTGGCATCCGCGATGGCGTTGGCGACCGCCGCCGCCGGCGGGCCGATGGGCGGCTCGCCGATGCCGCGCGCGTTGAAGGGCCCGAGCCCCTCGCCCGACTCGACGATCACCGGCTCGACGTCGGGCACGTCGGCGGCGGTGGGGATGAGGTACGTGGCGAACGACGTGGTGAGGTTGATCCCGTCCTCGACGAGGACCTCCTCCATGCACCCGTAGCCGAGGCCCTGCACCGCCCCGCCCTGGATCTGGCCCTCGACCGACTGCGGGTTGATCGCGCGGCCCACGTCGTGCGCGGCCGCGTACCGGAGCACGCGGACGACGCCGGTCTCGGTGTCCACCTCCACCTCGGCCGCGTGCGCCCCGTACGTGTAGTCGGGGAAGACCTTGCCGGAGCCGGTGGCGAGGTCGACCGGCTCGCCCGCGGGCGCGTTGTAGACGGCCAGGTGGCCGCGCGGCACGCCCGCGCGCGCGCACTCGCGCAGCAGGTCGGGCAGCGCGAGCGTCCGCCCGTCGGGCGCGTGCACGAGATCGCCGGTCATCGCCAGCGTGGCCGCCTCCGCCCCGAGCATGGTCTCGGCCACCCGGAGCAGCTGCTCGCGCAGCTCGCGGGAGGCCTTCAGGACGGCGTTGCCCGACATGTAGAGCTGGCGGCTGGCGGTGGTGGTCCCCGCCAGCGGCGTGAGCGCGCTGTCGGCGATGTGCACCGACACGCGCTCCAGGCTCACGCCGAGGACCTCGGCTGCGATCTGGCAGAGCGAGGAGGCCTGTCCACCGCCGACGTCCGGCACCCCGCAGCGCACGACCAGGCTGCCGTCCATCTCGAAGCCGACCCAGGCGCTCGACCAGTCGTGCAGCCAGACGATGCGGCCGTAGGGCTGCAGGTTGCAGGCGAGGCCGAGACCCACGCGCACGTGGGGCGCGCGCGGCGGCGTGGGCGGCTCCAGCGCCGCCCAGACGCGCTCGCACAGCTCGGGCAGGGCGACGTGCGTCTCGATGACCTGCCCCACGGGCAGCCGGTCGCCGCGGCGCAGCGCGTTGATGCGGCGGATCTCGACGGCGTCCATGCCGAGCGCCCGCGCCACGCGGTCCATCTGCGACTCGTAGGCGAAGACCGTCTGCATGCCGCCGAAGCCGCGCATGGCGCTGGTGGGCGGGTTGTTGGTGTAGGCGACTCGCGCCTGCACCTCGACGCTCGGGACGCGATACGGCCCGGCCGCGGTGACGGTGGAGTAGAGCAGCACCAGCGCCGAGAGGTAGGCATAGGCGCCGGCGTCGCCGAGCAGCTCGATCTGCTGCCCGAGGATCTCGCCGGCCGCGGTGGCGCCCGTGCGGTAGCGCATCCGGTACGGGTGACGCTTGGCGCGCGCCAGCAGCGACTCCTGTCGCGTCCAGACCATCTTCACCGGCCGCCCCGTCTTGAGCGCGAGCAGACCGAGGTAGACCTCGACCGTGACGTCCTCCTTGCCGCCGAAGCCGCCGCCCAGGTAGGTGCCGATGACGCGCACCCGGTTCTGGGGCACCCGCAGCACCTCGGCCACGTCGCGGAAGTGCTCGATGACCTGCGTGGACACGCGGATGGTGATGACGCCGTCGGAGTCGATCCACGCCACGCCGGATTCGGGCTCCAGATACGCGGCGTCGACGAGCTGGGTGGTGTACTCGCCCTCGACGACGACAGCGGCGCCCGCGAGCGCGGCGGCGACGTCGCCGCGGGCGATCCGCCACTGGGCGAGCAGGTTGCCTGCCGCGTGAACCTGCGGCGCGCCCGGCGCGAGCGCCGCCTCCGGCGTGAAGACGCCCGGCGTCCGCTCGTACGCCACGTCGATCGCCTCCACCGCCGCGCGCGCCAGCTCGAGGGTCTCGGCGGCCACCAGCGCGACGGGCTCGCCCTGGTGGCGCACGCGGTCCTCGGCGAGCACGTGCAGGGTGGCGCGAAGCGGGCCGACGGTCGCCGTCTGGCCGGGCACGTCGGTCGCCAGCGTGTTGCGTGGCACGTCCCTGGCCGTGAGCACCACGGCCACGCCGGGCATCGCGGCCGCCCGCGCGGTGTCGAGCTTCACGATGCGGGCGGACGGGTAGGGTGAGCGCAGCACGGCCGCGTGGAGCATGCCCGGCAGCGCCCAGTCCGCGGCGTAGGCCGTGGCCGCCACCGCCTTGTCGCGGGCATCGTGCCGCGGCACCGCCCGGCCGACGACGCGGAGCGCTTCCGGCGCGGCCACGACGTCAGCCATGACCGCGGTCCCGCGCGTAGGCCTCGACGGCGTCGACGATCTTCGTGTAGCCGGTGCAGCGGCACAGGTTGCCTTCCAGGGCCGCGCGGATCGCCTCGCGGTCGGGCCGGGGTTCGCGCTCGAGGAAGGCCAGCGCCGTCAGCAGCATGCCGGGCGTGCAGAAGCCGCACTGCACGGCCCCGTGCCGGACGAACGCCTCCTGCAGCGGGTGCAGGCCGCCGTCGCGCTCCAGCCCGCGCAGCGTCGTGACCGCGCGCCCGCGCACGGCCGGGGCCAGGACGAGGCAGCTCGAGACGGGGCGGCCGTCGAGCAGCACGGTGCAGGCGCCGCACACCCCCTCGCCGCAGCCTTCCTTGACGTCGAAGATGCCGAGCGTGTCGCGCAGCGTCTCCAGCAGCGTGTGCTCCGGGCGCACGTCCACCTGGCGCGACCGGCCATTGAGCACCATGCGCGCGATCATCGGGTCTCGAGCGCGCGCGTCACCGCGCGGGCCAGGGCCCGCCGGCACAGGACGCCCGCCACCATCCCGCGGTACGCGGCGGAGACGAACGCGTCCGACGGCGGATCCAGCGCGGCCCGCGCGGCCGCGGCCGCCAGCGCCAGCCGCTCGCTCGTCGGCTCGTGCCCGCGCAGGGCGTCCTCGGCGGCGCGGGCGCGCACCGGCCGGTCGGCCACGCCCGCGAAGGCGAGCCGCACGTCATCGACGTGGCCCCGGCCGTCAACGGTCAGCAGCGCCACCACCGCCACGACCGCGAAGTCGCCGGCGCGCCGCGACAGCTCCTCCACGGCCCAGCCGTGCGCCGGGACCGCCGGCACGTCGACCGCGGTCAGCAGCTCATCGGGCGCCAGCGCGGTGGTGAGGAGGCCGGTGAAGAAGTCGCGTGCGTCGACGTGGCGGTCGCCGCGGGCGGAGGCGACGGTCAACCTGGCGTCGAGGGCCGTCATGACGGCGGGCAGCTCGGCCGCGGGATCGGCATGGGCGAGGCTGCCCCCCACGGTGCCGAGCGTGCGGACGCGGACGTTGCCGATGCACCGGGCCGCATCGGCGAGCACCGGGCAGCGCCGCCGAACGACCTCGGACTCCTCGAGCTGGTGGTGGCGGACGAGGGCACCGAGCCGCAGCCGGCCGTCGTCGCTGGCGATGTCGCCGAACGGCAGCGCATTGACGTCGACGACGACGTGCGGCTTCGCGAGCCGGTAGTTGAGGAGGGGCACCAGGCTCTGCCCGCCCGCGAGGACCTTGGCCTCTTCGCCGTGCGCGCGAAGGAGGGCGAGGGCGTCCGGCAGTGTCTCGGGTGCCACGTACTCGAACGGCTGCACGGAATCCCCCTCGTGGGCTCGATGAGCAGGTGGAGGCTACACAGGACGGGCGGCGAGCGTCAAGGGCGGCTCGAGCCGCTGCGGGGAAGGCCCCGCCGTCGCCCGGCCATCACACGTCCCAGCCGCCGTCCACGGTGACCGACTGTCCGGTCATGTTCTTCGAGTCGTCGGACGCGAGGAACACGACGGCGCGGGCGACGTCGTCGGCGGTCGTCACGCGGCGCAGCGCCATCTCCTGGACGTATTCCTCGTGCACCTGATCGGGCGTCCACCCGCGCTTGCGCGCCTTGTCGCGACAGAGCCGATCCATGCGGTCGCCGGCGACGATGCCGGGGTGCAGCGCGTTGACGTTGACGTTGTAGGGGCCCGCCTCGAGCGCGACGGTGCGGGTCAGGCCCCGCAGCGCCCACTTCGAGGACGAATACGCGGCGCGCAGCTTGTAGCCCCGCAGGCCGGAGGTGCCGCTGATGTTGACGATCTTGCCGTAGCGCTGGGCGATCATCGTGGGCAGCACGTGCTTGATGGGCAGGAACGTGCCGCGCACGTTCACCGCCAGCACGTGGTCGAAGTCCTCGGTCTCGATCTCCCAGACCGGCGTCTCCACCGGCCCGGTGACGCCGGCGGCGTTGACCAGGATGTCGATCCGTCCGCCGAGGGCCTCGCGCGTGCGCGCCACCAGCCGCTGGACGGCCGTCTCGTCCGTCACGTCGGTGGGCTCCACCAGGGCGCGGCGCCCGAGCTTCTCGACCCCGCGTGCGAGTGTCTCCAGCGGCCCGCGCTCGCGGGCGGCGAGCGCGACGTGGGCACCCTCGCCGGCCAGCGCCAGGCAGATCGCGGCGCCCATGCCCTTGGCGGCGCCGGTGACGATGGCGATGCGGTCCTCGAGGCGTCGCGTCATGGGAGTCCCTCCTGCCGGTCGCGCGCCCGCGCCTCCGCCTCGCGCTCGGCGGGCGGGCCGAATCCCCCGCCGCCGCACGTCTCGATCAGCACGACGTCGCCGTGCCCCAGGCGGGCGCTGGCCTTGCCGCCGAAGTCGCGTGCCCCGGGCGTCCCCGGATTGATCGTGATCCGGAACGGCAGCCCGTCGCCGCCGCCCAGCACGCCCCACGGCGCGACCACCCGGCGGTCCAGCATGCTGGTGAGCGTGGCTTCGGGTCCGACCACGCGATACACGCGCCGGAACCCCAGGCCGCCGCGGTGGCGGCCGTCGCCGGCGGAGCCGGGCCGGAGCGCGTGCTCGTCGATGCGCAGCGGGTACTCCGACTCGATGACCTCGGCCGGCGTGTTCATGACGTTGGACATGTGGACGCGGATGGCCGACACCCCATCGCGCGCGGCCGTCGCGCCTTCCCCGCCGCCGTGCGTCTCGTACAGGATCGTCCAGCGCCCGTCGGCGGCGCGGGCGCCGAAGATCAGCACGCCCGAGGTCGTGGGCCCGCTCGCCGACACGCGGTCGGGCAGGGCGGGGGCGAGCGCTCGGAAGATGGCGTCGACCACGCGCTGCGAGGTCTCGTGGTTGCCGCCGACCACCGGACGGTCCGGGTCCGCGCTCAGCACGGTGCCCGGCGGCACGATCACCCGGAGCGGCCGGTAGCACCCGTCGTTCGCGGGGACGTCGGGCGCCGCCAGCGTCTTCATCGCGTAGTAGACCGCCGAGCAGGCGATGAACGGGGTGGTGTTGACGGGCCCGCGCGCCTGCGGCGCGGTGCCGGCGAAGTCGAATGCCGCCTCGTCGCCACGCATCTCGACGCGCACCCGGATGCGCAGAGGCCGGTCCTCCACACCGTCGTCATCGACCCAGTCCTCGCCCTCCCACACCCCGTCGGGCAGCGCGCGGAGGGCGGCCCGCATCGCGGCCTCGGACGCCCGCTGCAGGGTATCGAAGCAGGCGGTCAGCGTGTCGGCGCCGTAGCGGTCGACGAGCTCGCCGAGCCGCCGTGCCGCCACGTCGTTGGCGGCGAACTGCGCGAGCATGTCGCCCCCGCGCTCCTCGCGGCCGCGAAGGTTCGACAGCAGGAGGTCGATCTTCTCGCGGTCGGGGCCCGCGGCCGAGAACAGGCGCACGGGCGGGATGCGCACGCCCTCCTGGTAGCACTCGGTGGCCCAGGGCACGTAGGAGCCGGGCACCGCGCCGCCGATGTCGGCCCAGTGGGCGAGGTTGATGGCGAAGGCGACGAGGCGGCCGCCGGCGAAGACCGGCCGGAGCGCCTTCACGTCGGGCAGGTGGTTGCCGCCCACCTCGGGCAGGTTCAGGAACCAGACGTCGCCCTCGCGCAGCCGGTCCGCCGGCACGCGCCGCAGGAACTCCTTCACCGTGAAGGCCATGACGCCCATGTGGATCGGGATGTCGCGGCCCTGGGCGATGAGCCGTCCGTCGGCGTCGGTGAGGGCCGAGGAGAGGTCGCCCGCCTCCTTGAGCAGCGGCGAGCGCGCCGAGCGCATGAGCACCACGCTCATCTCCTCCGCGATCGCGTAGAGCGCGTTCCGCACGACCTCGAGCGTGACCGGGTGGACGGCCGGGCTCATGCGCCCGTCTCGATGACGAGGTTGCCGAAGCGGTCGACGGTGCACCGCTGGCCGGGGTGGACGAGGACGGTGGACGAGGCATCCTCGACCAGCGCCGGACCGGGCACGAGCCGCTCCGGCTCCAGGGTCGCCCGATCGTGACGGGGCAGCGCCACCTCGCCCGCGCCCGCGAACCAGGCGCGCTGCTCGCCGGCCGGCGCGCTCGCCCCCGCGGGCTCCCACGCCGGCAGCGCCGCCGCGACGTCCGGCACTCGCGCCACCACCCGGAGATTGACGCACTCGACGCCGTCGCCGGTGGCGTAGCCGTAGAGCCGGCGGTGGCGCGCCTCGAACGCCGCGCGGAGGGCCTCGGGCGTGTCGTGCCAGTCGATCTCCAGCTCGTAGTTCTGGCCGGCGTAGCGCAGGTCGATGCTGCGGGAGAGGGCGATCCGTTCCGGAACGATGCCTTCCGCCGCGAGCGGGGCGACGCACCGTTCCTCGAGCTCGCGGAAGCGCTCCTCGACGGGCTTCGGGTCCCAGCCGTCGAGCCTTCCCCGGTACGTCCGCACGGCGTCGTGGCGCAGGGGGGACACCAGGCAGCCGAGCGCCGAGAACGCGCCGGAGTGGGCGGGCACGACGACGCGGCCGATCCCGGCCTCCCGCGCCAGCGCCCCGGCGTGGACGGGCCCGGCGCCACCATAGGCGATGAGCGCGAAATCGCGCAGGTCGTAACCGCGCTGGACCGAGACCAGACGGAGCGCGCGGAGCATCGCCGCGTTGGCCACCTCGATCACCCCGGCCGCCGCCTCGCGCAGGCCCAGACCCAGGCGCCGGCCGAGGGCGTCGAGGGCGGCCACCGCGCGGTCGCGGTCCAGCCGGATCGAGCCGCCGTAGAGCCGCTCCGGGTCGAGGTAGCCGAG